>NZ_FYAK01000035.1 GCF_900185615.1 Photobacterium malacitanum | reverse complement strand
GTGCTGGCAAACAAGGATAAGGGTTGCGCTCGTTGCGGGACTTAACCCAACATTTCACAACACGAGCTGACGACAGCCATGCAGCACCTGTCTCAGAGTTCCCGAAGGCACTAAGCTATCTCTAGCGAATTCTCTGGATGTCAAGAGTAGGTAAGGTTCTTCGCGTTGCATCGAATTAAACCACATGCTCCACCGCTTGTGCGGGCCCCCGTCAATTCATTTGAGTTTTAATCTTGCGACCGTACTCCCCAGGCGGTCTACTTAACGCGTTAGCTCCGAAAGCCACGGCTCAAGGCCACAACCTTCAAGTAGACATCGTTTACGGCGTGGACTACCAGGGTATCTAATCCTGTTTGCTCCCCACGCTTTCGCATCTGAGCGTCAGTCTTTGTCCAGGGGGCCGCCTTCGCCACCGGTATTCCTTCAGATCTCTACGCATTTCACCGCTACACCTGAAATTCTACCCCCCTCTACAAGACTCTAGTCTGCCAGTTCAAAATGCTGTTCCGAGGTTGAGCCCCGGGCTTTCACATCTTGCTTAACAGACCGCCTGCATGCGCTTTACGCCCAGTAATTCCGATTAACGCTCGCACCCTCCGTATTACCGCGGCTGCTGGCACGGAGTTAGCCGGTGCTTCTTCTGTTGCTAACGTCAAACAGCTAAGCTATTAACTTAACTGCCTTCCTCACAACTGAAAGTACTTTACAACCCGAAGGCCTTCTTCATACACGCGGCATGGCTGCATCAGGGTTTCCCCCATTGTGCAATATTCCCCACTGCTGCCTCCCGTAGGAGTCTGGACCGTGTCTCAGTTCCAGTGTGGCTGATCATCCTCTCAGACCAGCTAGGGATCGTCGCCTTGGTGAGCCATTACCCCACCAACTAGCTAATCCCACCTGGGCTAATCCTGACGCGAGAGGCCCGAAGGTCCCCCTCTTTGCTCCGAAGAGATTATGCGGTATTAGCTATCGTTTCCAATAGTTATCCCCCACATCAGGGTATATTCCCAGGCATTACTCACCCGTCCGCCGCTCGTCAGCATTGATAGCAAGCTATCAATCTGTTACCGCTCGACTTGCATGTGTTAGGCCTGCCGCCAGCGTTCAATCTGAGCCATGATCAAACTCTTCAATTAAAGTTTTGTTGTTTCTTTCGAAACGGCTCAATGAATACTG
>NZ_FYAK01000019.1 GCF_900185615.1 Photobacterium malacitanum | reverse complement strand
TAAAGGGTTGTTGAAGACTACAACGTTGATAGGTCAGGTGTGTAAGTGCTGCGAGGCATTGAGCTAACTGATACTAATTGCCCGTGAGGCTTAACCATACAACACCCAAGGGGTTTTTCTTCTCAAAAGAGAAGAGACGGACTCTACAAACACTTGAATGACGTGTTGAGAACAACTAGTTAGATTTTCCCAGATTGCTATTTATTGCCTAGCGGCGATAAATAAACCGAATTTGCTTGGCGACCATAGCGTTATGGACCCACCTGATCCCATGCCGAACTCAGCAGTGAAACGTAATAGCGCCGATGGTAGTGTGGGGTCTCCCCATGTGAGAGTAGGACATCGCCAGGCTTCAAATTTTAAAAGGCCATCCGTAAGGATGGCCTTTTTTCGTTTCTAACGAAAAAATAATCATATAGATTAAGTTTGATATATTATTTCCTGCATTTCCTGCATTTCCTGCATTTCCTGCATTTCCTGCATTTCCTGCATTTCTTTAGATGAAAAAAACCGCCTTACGGCGGTTATATATTTGAATGTTTCTTAGCTTTTCATCATTAGTTGATAGCCAATATAACAAGCAAACAGACTGACTGTTACGTTAAGAACGATATTTAAGCCAGCTTTGATAAACTCACCTTGCTGCATCATTACAATGTTATCCATTGAAAAGGTAGAGAAAGTGGTTAGTGCACCAAGAAAGCCTAAGCCTATCATTGGACGCCATGGCGCCGCTTCTATCATTCCTTGATTTAGCCCCGACATTAATAGTCCCATAATTAGCGAACCAATAATATTGACGGTTAATGTTCCGTATGGGAAGCCACGGCCAAATAAAATAACGCAAAGCTCAGAAATTAAGTATCGTGAGCAGGCGCCGAATGCACCACCAATTGCGATGAATCCTAGTAATAGATATTGGCTCATTGGTATCTCGTTTCAGTTAAAGGTAATGATTAAAAGCCGTCATAATAATCGCTTGTGGAGTTAGTTGGCAGTCTCGATAATTGCAATCATTGATTTAAGCGTATATTAAAATGTCGACACATAGTTGGTTGTATAGCTACATTTATAGCATCATAATCATAACAAACAAATTTACTATTGAGCGTAGGCTCACGGAGATAAGCTATGTCGCTATACCAAACAATCTTACTTGCTGTTAATCCTGAAGATAAATACGCACATAAATTAATGGTTAAAGCTGGCGTTATTGCTGAGCAAAATCACGCTGAACTGCATATTGCTTATGTTGAGCCAGGTGTGGGTAATGTGAGCTTTATTGATGTTGAAATTGAATTGCAAGAAGAGCATGACGCTATTGCTAAACAACGCATGTCACAATTATCTGAATTGGCAGCAGCTTCATCTTATCCTGTTGCAGGGCTACATATTGCGAATGGTGATATTGCTAAACATCTAGAACAGCTTGCGGAAAAGGTAGAAGCGAAGTTAGTTATCACAGGTTATCACAAATCGAGTCTACATATTTTTGGTGATGTGAGTGAAACATTAGCAAAACATCTTAAGTGTGATGTACTCATTTCACAATAATCATTATGGTTGTTCAAATGAAATAAAAGCCGTGTTATTGCACGGCTTTTTGCTGTCTGTCACTGTCTGTTGATTGCTTCGGTTAAAGACTTGTAGTAATCGCTGGAGTCTTTATACTTAATCTCTTACTTGTCGGAGTGCCATATGGCTGAGACCGCATTGCGGGATCCGTTGAACCTGATCAGGCTAATACCTGCGAAGGGAACAAGAGGTTATCTTTACTATATATCCGTTTTCAGGGATCACTATACGTATTTGATTGTGCACAATATGCTGCATAGCTCTTGTTTACGCCCATCTGCCAAGCACTTTTCCCTACTATATTAAAAGGAAATTGCTGTGTCGAATCGCAAACAAGCGAGATTGGAAGCGAAACAATTTATCGAGTCATTAACGGCTCAACCTTTCCCTAATTCCCACAAAGTGTATGTCAGCGGTAGTCGCACTGATATTTTAGTGCCAATGCGTGAAATTACCCTCGCTGATAGTTTGGTCAGCGGTCCGAAACAAACCCCTGTTTTTGAATCCAACCAACCAATACGAGTTTATGACACTTCCGGTTTTTATACCGATCCTGAGCAGCCAATAGATATTTATCGCGGGTTGCCAACAGTCCGTCAAAATTGGATTACGGAACGTAACGATACCGAGTTATTGGCTGAGGTTAGTTCTGATTATGCTCATGAGCGCTTAAATGATGAAACGTTAAATGCGTTGCGCTTTTCCCATCGAGCACCGATTCGACGCGCGAAATTGAATCATTGTGTAACCCAACTGCATTATGCTCGCCAAGGTATTATTACTCCAGAAATGGAATATATTGCGATTCGTGAAAATATGGGACGCGCGCACTATGATGATGAAGTTCTAAACCAACAGCATTCAGGCATGAGCTTTGGCGCTAACCTTCCCGCGCAAATTACGGCTGAATTTGTGCGTCAGGAAGTGGCAGAAGGCCGAGCGATTATTCCTGCCAATATTAATCATCCCGAAGTTGAGCCAATGATCATTGGTCGAAATTTTCTAGTCAAAGTTAACGCCAATATTGGTAACTCTGCTGTTAGCTCTTCGATTGAAGAAGAAGTTGAAAAGCTGGTTTGGTCTACTCGTTGGGGTGGCGATACGGTAATGGACTTATCAACTGGACGTAATATTCATGAGACGCGTGAGTGGATCATTCGTAATAGTCCGGTGCCAATTGGTACGGTACCTATGTACCAAGCACTTGAGAAAGTAAATGGTATCGCAGAGAACCTAAACTGGGAAGTGTTCCGCGACACGCTATTAGAGCAAGCAGAGCAAGGTGTTGATTACTTCACCATTCATGCTGGTGTGTTACTTCGCTATGTACCTATGACGGCGAAGCGGGTCACTGGTATTGTTTCTCGTGGTGGGTCAATTATGGCGAAATGGTGTTTAGCCCATCATAAAGAAAGTTTCTTGTATGAGCACTTCCGCGAGATTTGTGAGATTTGTGCTCAATATGATATTTCGCTGTCATTGGGCGATGGTCTACGTCCGGGCTCTATTGCTGATGCTAATGATGAAGCGCAGTTTAGTGAGTTACGCACATTAGGTGAATTGACCAAAATAGCGTGGGAATATGATGTTCAGGTGATGATTGAAGGCCCAGGACATGTGCCGATGCATATGATTAAAGCCAATATGGATGAGCAACTTAAACATTGTCATGAAGCGCCATTTTATACTTTAGGGCCTTTAACAACCGATATTGCACCGGGTTATGATCATATTACTTCTGGTATTGGTGCGGCGATGATTGGCTGGTATGGCTGTGCAATGTTGTGTTATGTCACACCTAAAGAGCACTTGGGGTTACCAAATAAAGATGATGTAAAAGTCGGCTTGATCACGTACAAGCTGTGTGCGCATGCGGCAGACTTAGCCAAAGGCCATCCTGGTGCTCAAGTTCGTGATAATGCTTTGTCTAAAGCACGGTTTGAATTTCGCTGGGAAGATCAGTTTAACCTTGGCCTTGATCCACAAACTGCTCGAGATTATCACGATCAAACCTTGCCACAAGAGTCTGGCAAAGTGGCCCATTTCTGCTCAATGTGTGGCCCTAAGTTTTGTTCAATGAAGATCTCTCAAGAGGTTCGTGATTACGCGAAAGAGTTGCAGCAAATAGACATTACTCTTACTGATAATGTCAGTGATGGAATGCAGCAGAAAGCGGCAGAATTTCGTGCTCGAGGCAGTGAATTATATCATCCTGCTCAAGAGGGCTAATCAATGAATACCTTATCGTTACCCCAGCACTTAATGCCATTATTAATGCATATTGAGCCGCTATTAGTGCCAGCTCAGCTATACCAACTTGGCGATGAAGTGAATGTCACAATTAATAATGAACAGTTAATAAAGATTAAAACAGCAACTAAAGAGTGTTCATTAGCATTTAACTTTATTGCAGCAGAGAACGGCGACTTACAACCTACGTATCAAGTGCGCGATCAGTGGTTAGCACCTTTTGATGAGCTTGAGGTATTACGCGATAAAGTTGCTACTGATTCGAGTTTGATATTGTGTGGTTATCCAACTACTGATGGGTGTTTTGACCTTTGGCACCATCAAGGCCAAGCAAGAGCAACCTATTGCCATCATAGTGGTGCTAGTGAGGCTCAACGAGCAATGTTGTTGGTGGCATTGGCGCTGGATTATCCTATTGATGATGCCTTGGTCTTAGCACGTGCGCATGCTCGTAGTTATCAGGATCATAATTGTCGAGCGCAAGGTGAATTAGTGTGGCCGACAACAGCAAAGGTTTTTCCACGTGCGGTAGTAAGCCATGAGTCTGAATTAGAACAATTTGGCTGTCACAGTAATGATAATACGCTGGCACCGTTTGCAAGTTTAGATCGTACTAAATTGGGACTTTACCCGGTGGTTGATAGCGTCAACTGGGTTGAGCGCGTATTAAAACTTGGTGTAACAACCACTCAATTACGAATTAAAAACCTCCATCAATCTGGGTTAGAGCAACAAATTCAGCAAGCGGTTGTGGCGGGAGCTGCGCACCAAGCCCAAGTCTTTATCAATGATTATTGGCCGCTGGCGATTAAGCATCATGCTTATGGGGTTCACCTTGGGCAAGAGGATTTAGACAGTGCAGATCTGGTCGCTATTCAACAGGCAGGGTTACGATTAGGAATATCAACCCACGGTTATTATGAGATTTTACGCGCTTTAGAATATCAACCGAGCTACATCGCATTGGGACATATTTTTGCTACCTCGACCAAAGAGATGCCGTCTTTGCCGCAAGGGGTGAGCAGATTAGCACTGTACCAAAAACTGATTGGTGAACGATGTCCTACCGTCGCTATTGGTGGAATAACAATTGAGCGAGCAGCTAAAGTGTGGCGCACTGGAGTAACTGCGGTGGCGGTTGTTAGTGCGATCACTCAGGCTAATGATCCAGAGGCTGCAATAGCAGAACTAAATAACATCTTGGTTGCTAATGTTGAGAATCAAGCTGGAGGAGCATTTAGTGATGATTCAATTAGCGCTCTGTGATCGCGCTTTTGTGCGCTACAGCCGCCAAATAATGGTAACTGAAGTTGGTGAATTAGGGCAGGTTGCATTAACTCAAGCGCAGGTGTTGATTGTCGGTGCCGGTGGCTTAGGCTCTGCGGCGGCGATGTATTTAGCCGCTGCGGGGGTTGGTTTAGTGGTGATTGCTGATGATGATGAAGTTGAAATCTCTAACCTACAACGGCAGGTGATTTACCGTGAAGCTGATATTACTCACAGCAAAGCAGTTGCAGCATGCCAGCAGCTCAATGCACTCAATCCATTAATTCGCACGCGAGCGGTTCAAGCAAAATTAGCAGGGCTTCAACTTGAGATCGAAGTTCAACAAGCGGATATCGTGCTTGATTGCAGTGACAACTGGGTTACCCGTTATGCGGTTAATCAAGCATGTTATCAGCATCAAACACCATTGATTACCGGTGCGTCGATAGGTTGGCAAGGACAGTTACTGGCGTTTGATTTCAGGCAGACCTCGCCGTGTTATCAATGTGTGTTTCCATTAAGTGCTGAAACGCCGCCACAAGATCAAAATTGTCGTAGTAACGGCGTGATGGGACCTGTTGTAGGGACTATTGGCACGTTACAAGCGTTAAATGCGATTAAAACTATCATAGATGTTGGTGAGGTCGGGTTTGGTTTGCTGCAGCAATTTAATGGCTTAACAGGAAAATGGCAG
This sequence comes from Photobacterium malacitanum, assembly GCF_900185615.1. Classification (GTDB taxonomy): domain Bacteria; phylum Pseudomonadota; class Gammaproteobacteria; order Enterobacterales; family Vibrionaceae; genus Photobacterium; species Photobacterium malacitanum. The sequence continues at coordinate 16,430 of NZ_FYAK01000019.1, read as the reverse complement.
CAGGTATCAGTTGATGCTGATTCTGCTTGCCCTGTGTGTGGTCTGCAAGAGCAAAGGGAGGTTGTGTAAATGGCTACCAAGATAACTATCTGGCTGAACGATGAATCTATGTCTTGCGAGCCTGAGCAAACCATTAATCAATTTGTTATGCAGTTAGATTTACCCATACAAGGTACAGCGGTCGCGATAAATCAGCGTATTGTTGCAGCCAGTGAGTGGTCGACAACCGTCATTGCTGATGGCGATCAGATCGCGTTATTTCAAGCAATAGCAGGAGGTTAATATGTTGACCATTGCGAATAAAACATTCACATCGCGATTGTTTACCGGAACGGGTAAGTACGCCAATCGAGATGTCATGGCTGAATCGATTTTAGCGACAGGCTCTGAACTCGTGACCATGGCACTAAAGCGGGTCAATATTGCTGAGCGTGATGACGATATCTTAGCGCCACTGATCCAAGCTGGAGTGAATTTACTGCCTAATACGTCAGGGGCGAAAAATGCTAAAGAAGCCATCTTTGCTGCGCAGTTAGCCAGAGAAGCATTGGGGACGAGTTGGCTAAAATTAGAAATTCACCCTGATTCGAAATACCTGATGCCAGATCCGATTGAAACATTAAAAGCGGCTGAGCAGTTGGTAAAAGAAGGCTTTGTGGTACTGCCTTACTGTCATGCCGATCCTGTGCTTTGTAAGCGATTAGAAGAGGTGGGTTGCGCTGCCGTGATGCCGTTAGGTGCGCCGATTGGATCGAATAAAGGCTTAGTTTCACGTGATTTTCTACGGATTATTATCGATCAGGCGCAAGTGCCGGTGGTGATCGATGCGGGCATTGGTGCGCCTTCTCATGCCGCTGCAGCGATGGAAATGGGTGCCGATGCGGTATTGATCAATACTGCCATCGCAGCGGCAAGTGATTCGATTGCAATGGGGCGTGCATTTAAATTGGCGGTAGAAAGTGGTCGTATGGCCTATGAAGCGGGTCTTGCAGGTAAGGTCAATCATGCTATTGCATCAAGCCCATTAACGGCATTTCTTAACGAGTAAGGAGCCAACATGAGCTTTGTGGATGTTTGGCAACAAATGGATTGGGATGATATCCGGTTGTCGATTTATGCTAAAACGGCTACCGATGTTGAGCGTGCTTTAGGAAAATCAACGCTGGATCTAGAGGATTTCAAAGCCTTAATTTCACCCGCGGCTGAATCTTACTTAGAGCAAATGGCACAACGCTCTGCGATATTAACACGGCAGCGGTTTGGCCATACCATCAGTTTTTATGTGCCGTTATACCTTTCGAATCTGTGTGCTAATGCGTGTACCTATTGTGGTTTTTCGATGGAAAATCGCATTAAGCGTCGTACCTTGGGTGAGCAAGAAATAGAGCGAGAGTGTGAAGCAATAAAAGCGCTAAATTTTGATAGTGTGTTACTGGTTACAGGCGAGCATCAAACCAAAGTCGGTATGAATTATTTTCGTGATGTGCTCCCTCAAATTAAACAGCACTTCAGTTATTTGGCAATGGAAGTACAGCCACTTGAGCAAGATGAGTATCAAGAGCTGCGACAACTTGGTTTAGATGCAGTGATGGTGTATCAAGAAACCTATAATGCGCCAACCTATGCGAAGCATCATTTACGAGGCAATAAAACCAATTTTGAATACCGCTTAGCGACACCTGATCGGTTAGCAAAAGCAGGAATAGACAAGATTGGGATCGGTGCTTTGATTGGTATGGAAGAATGGCGCACGGATTGTTTCTTTGTTGCTAGTCACTTGGCCTATCTTGAGCGAACCTATTGGCAAAGCCGCTACTCGATTTCATTCCCGCGTTTAAGACCATGTACTGGTGGATTAGAGCCTAAATCGGTGATGACGGATCGCCAACTGGTGCAATTGATTTGTGCTTATCGGTTGTTTAATCCTGAGGTTGAGCTGTCGTTATCGACTCGAGAATCACCGCATTTTCGCGATAATGTATTACCTTTGGGGATCACTAGTATGTCGGCGGGCTCTAAAACCCAACCGGGCGGATACGCCGATGACACCCCAGAGCTAGAACAATTTGCGATCAGTGATGAACGCTCTGTGGCAGATGTCGCGATAGCCGTTAAGCAGCAGGGGTTTGAAGTGGTGTGGAAAGATTGGCACCCAGCATACTCGGGATAAAAATAAAGCCAGTATGTTAATCACGTACTGGCTTTTCTTTTTGTTATCGAAGAGTTAGCGGCTTAGCGGTGATGTCGCTTGGGTTAGCCACTCAAGATCACTACCAGTCAGCGATGGGCTGATGACGTTAAACACGGTTTGGTGATAGTTGTTAAGCCATGCCAGCTCGACGTCAGTTAATAGTGCAGGATCGATCAAGCGCTTATCAATTGGCGCACGGGTTAGAGATTCAAATCCCATTACTGACATATCACCTTGGGTTGCGATTTCAATTACCGCTTCAAGGTTTTCAATACGAATACCAAACGCATCCGCACGGTAATAACCTGGCTCGTTAGATAACACCATACCTGGCAGTAGCGCGGTTGGGTTAGCCACTTTAGAAATGCGTTGTGGACCTTCGTGAACACTTAAGAAGTGACCGACTCCGTGACCTGTACCATGGTCATAATCAAAGCCATGCGCCCATAGATGCTGACGCGCGAGTGCGTCGAGCTGTGAGCCTGTTGTGCCTTTCGGGAAACGGGCTGAAGCCAATGAGATATGCCCTTTTAGTACTAATGTGAAAGCTTGTTTTACTTCATCACCAGGATTGCCAATAGCGATAGTACGGGTGATATCGGTCGTACCGTCTGGGTATTGACCGCCTGAATCTACCAAGTAAACCGTATCCATTTGCAGCTTGCTTGGTTGTGGTTGGTCAATGTGGTTGTAGTGGCACATTGCCGCATTACCGGCAGAAGCTGAAATGGTATCAAAACTCACATCACGGCAGGTTGGATCTTGTTGACGGAATTGCCACAGTTGATCGGATAACTGAGCTTCATCTAATAGGTTGCTATTTGCCACTTGTGTATCAACCCATGCGAGGAATTTTGCAATTGCCACGCCATCACGAATATGACACGCCTTCATACCTGCCATTTCAGTCGCATTTTTAGTGGCTTTAGGTAGTAAGGTTGGGTTTGCAGCTTCAATTAGCTGTGCGCCAGCATTTGTTAGTTGCTGGGCTGCCCATGCATTGCTGTTCGCCGAGTCAAACTGTACCCGCTTACCTGAAAGCGCAGCTAAACCCGCGGCAAGTTGCTCTGGCTCGCGGATATTGACGCCGTTACCTACGTGCGTGACAAAACCTTCTGGTAGACGGTGATGATCGATATAGAAATCAACCGACGCATCGCTGTGGATTACGGCAGCTGACAACAGAACAGGTAGACAGTGAACGTCATCACCACGAATATTTAATAGCCAAGCAATGCTATCAAGTTGACTTAAAAAGGCAGCATCCGCTTTTTGCTTTTTAAGTAGTGCCGCAATTTGCTCTCGCTTTTCTGTGCTTGATTGACCGACATATTCTAAGCCCATCAATTGGGCATCAGACAATACTGGTGCCGGGCGGTCTAGCCATAGAACATCAATTGGGTTTTCGTTAACGGGTACTAGCTCTAGCTCACCATCAATAGTGGCGGTGGCATTTTTAAGCCATGCTGCACTGTGTAGGCGAGCATCAATGGCAACTTTACTGTCTGCGGCTAAATTTTCTAATGCCCATTGGACTGGTGGTTGTTCTATAAGGTGGCAGTATTGAAATACATCTGCTGGTACTTGCTTACGCACTTGCACCACATAACGACCGTCAACAAAAACAGCAGCATCATCACGGGTAATAATGGCAGCGCCCGCTGAACCGGTAAATCCAGTTAACCAGTGTAGACGTTCATTATGATCGGGAATGTATTCACCGAGATATTCATCTTCGTGAGGGATCAATAAAGCATCTAACTGATTATCAGTGAGCCATTGACGGATTTGTTCAACACGTTGCGAAATTGCTGCTTGCATGTTTTCGTCCTTTAATTAAAGCGTCATCTTCACGATGGCATAAGCTGTAAACTTAAATAACTATCACATTATGAATGGGGCGTGATTATTAAGTCGATGCGGTTACGTTAGCGTGTTTGCTGGTTGGCATCAATTAGCTAACGGTCAATTGATTGGGATTTATTGAATTTCTGTCTCATCTGGTTATCTGTGACGAAAGCTGTGGCAGATAACTGCTGTGAGTGATATTCCAAAATGGAAAAATGCTATTGAATATATACCATTTCTATTCATATCTCTAAAATCGTAGACTTGGCGCGATCATCTTTAAGGAACACGATATGACCCCGTCAACTCCCGCTTCTACCGATACTAAATTAATTACCCTGATGGTAACGTTAGTGTTGTTTAGCCCATTGGCTATTGATATTTACCTTCCCGCTTTCCCTGCTATTGCTGATAGTTTTGGGGTCAATGCTGTACGCGTTCAAGATACCGTGACCTGGTTTATGTTTAGTCTAGGATTAGGGCAGTTATTAGCCGGACCGCTAGCGGATCGTTTTGGGCGGCGGCCGATTGCATTAGCAGGGATTGTGATTTATGGCTTTAGTGCGTTAATGGCATATTTGGCAGCCAGCTTAGATATGCTATTAGCAGCGCGTTTATTACAAGGTTTCGGTGCTTGTGCGACCTCTGTTGCCGCTTTTTCTGCGGTGCGTGATAGTTTTGGCGCAGAAAAGAGCGGCCGTATGATCAGTTACTTAAATGGTGCAATCTGTTTTATTCCCGCTTTAGCACCTTTACTTGGTACTTGGTTAACCCATGAGTTTGGCTGGCGTTCAAATTTTAGTTTTATGGCCGGGTTTGCGCTGGTTGCGGGTATGTTTGTGATGACGATGTTTAAAGAAACTCGCCCCGCAGATACTCATATTAGTGGTTCAACGTTAAGTTTAAGCCGTTACTGGTCGGTATTGCGTGAACCAACATTTTTATACCATGCCAGTTTATGCATGTTAGCGATGGCGGTGATTTTAGCGTATGTGACCTCAGCACCTGTGTGGTTAATGAGTCATCTTGGGGCTGATATGAACCAATTTACCTTATGGTTTGGAATTAACGCTGCGCTTAATATTACTGCTTGTATGGTGGCGCCAAAATTTATGGACCGTTTTGGTACACGAGTGACATTACAAACCGGACTGATTATTTTAGCGGTTGCTGGTGGATTGATGTTGGGACTGAGTTCTATTAATCAAGCATGGGCATTTATGATGCCAATCTTCATTTGTTCATTTGGGTTCGCCTTTGTTTTAGGTTCATCGGCAGGTAAAGCATTAGCGCCATTTGGCGATCGCGCAGGTACGGCTGCTGCACTGTTAGGTTTGTTTCAGATGAGTGGTGCTGGCGTGATGGTAAGTTTGACTCAGCGACTTGATTTAACAACCCCAATGTTGATGACATTACAAATGTGGTTATTGATTCCAGGATTATTGGTGTTGTGGTCAAAGTGGGGTAAAAGCTGGCATCAAGCACCACTCACAACCGATGAGTGCTAAGCCATTATTGGTTAGTGGCGATTGAATGTGCATTGTTACAAAGCCTGTCTTGATGACAGGCTTTATTTTTAGGTGTGTTTTAGATTATGGCTGCTGCACTTCAGAGGAAGGGGATGATTTTGAACGCCATTGTTGGATCACTAATCCACTAATAATGAACAGTAATCCGATGATAGTTGAAGCTGTTATTTGTTCGCCAATGATGGTGGCCAATAACAGTAGTGAAATAAACGGTGAAATAAAGATTAAATTACTGATACGGGCGGTATTAGCAGTTAAGCGGAGTGCATTGAGCCATAAAGCGAAAGTGATCCCCATTTCAAACAAACCGACATAAGTGACCGCAGCCCATCCTTGCCATGGTACTGATTGCCAGCCGCCCAAGTAAAAACTTAACCCAATCGAAAAAGGTAGCGAGGTTAAAAAGCCCAGTAATAGCCCTAATATAGGATCAGCTTTATTTTTGGTATTGATGATCCAATACAGCGCCCATAACAAGGTGGAAAATAAGGCTAATCCGACCCCGAGCGGGCTATCAAATTGGAGTGCGAGCAGATCACCATTGGTCGCAATTATCACTACACCTAAATAGCCTAAGCCACAGGCTATCCAATCTTGACGGCGAATTTTTTGATGTAAAAAGAGTGCAGCCATAAGGGTGAGCGTAATCGCCCAGCTATAATTTAGCGGCTGTGCCTGCGACGCCGGTAATAAGGTGTAAGCTTTAAATAACACTAAGTAATAAGCGAAAGGGTTTATAAGCCCTAAAGTAAGGTAATACCAGGGCCGAGCATGAAAAGTTGAAAATAAGTGACAAAGTGTTCCTTGGTAAGTTGCAATAATAATTAACGCAACAATTGAAACCAGACTCGCAATCACTACCATCTGTGGCGGTGAAAAATAATTCAGGGTAATTTTAAATGCGGTAGCAACCGTCGACCACAATAATACCGCCGCAAGACCATAACCAATGGCATGACGTTCGTTCATGACAGATTCTCGATTTATTCCTTTAAATGAAGCAGGCAGTGTAATAGATGCAGTTTAATTGGCTCTAGTGAACCACGATAAGGCTGTGATCGTTGACGCATAAATAGACACAAGCGTTGAATAAAAACAGTGATAACAATATCAATAAAAACCACTGAACTGGACATTGATCCAGTATCGACTTAGCCTTACAACAGAAATGGATTCGGTGGCTTTTGTAGAGTATTTAATATGACGGAATGGTTAAGTGGCAGTGTTATTTCACTGCTGGCGGCAGCTTCTGCGGCCACAGTGGCGAGTGTGATCACCACGCTATGGTTAAAGGGACGTTTTGCACAAATATTGCAACTGCATCAGCAGCAAGCGCAAGCTGATATTCGTTTATTACAAGCCCGCGAGCAGCAATTGCAACAACAACTTGATGAACGTAATCAAGAGCTTGAACAAATGGATGATGAACGCGACCGTTTGACGCATGAAATCCGCCAATTACACGGTAATTTATCGGCTGCAGTTGAAAAAATGCGTCACTTTGAAGCGCTTCAAAATGAAAAACAGTATTTATTTGAACAGTTAGATAATTCACGGGTGATTAATGCCCGTTTAGAGGCAGATATACGTGAACAAGATGCACGTCATTTTGAAGAACAAAAAGCAGCTGATGAAAAAATTAAACTACTAGAAAATGCAGAAGAACGTTTGCGTATTCAGTTTGAAAGTTTAGCTAATCGCTTATTTGAACAGAAGACTCGAACGGTGGATGAGCAGAATAAGATCAGCTTACAAAACTTGTTGAGTCCACTTAAAGAGCAACTTGAAGGTTTCAAAAAGCAGGTTAATGACAACTTCACCCAAGAGTCACGTGAACGCCATACATTAGTGCATCAAATTAATCACCTTAAGCAGCTTAATGAACAGATGGCGCAGGAAGCGGTTAACCTAACTCAAGCGCTTAAAGGGGACAATAAAGCCCAAGGTAATTGGGGTGAGGTGGTGCTTGCGCGGGTGTTAACTGAATCAGGTTTACGTGAGGGCCATGAATATCAAACTCAAGTTAGTTTAGAAAATGAAGACGGCAAACGTTATCAACCCGATGTGGTGGTGCATTTACCGCAGCAAAAAGATGTGGTGGTGGATGCAAAAATGTCATTGGTGGCCTATGAACGCTTCTTTAACGCTGACACCATAGCAGAGCGGGAATTAGCTATCAGTGAACATATTGCGTCGATGCGGGCCCATATGCGAGGGCTAAGCCGCAAGGATTATCATCAACTCCATGGCGTTCAAAGTCTTGATTATGTGCTGATGTTCATTCCGGTTGAACCGGCATTTCAAGCTGCAATTGCCGCCGATCCGAAGCTGATTCGTGATGCGATGGATCTCAACATCATGTTGGTTAGCCCAACCACATTGCTGGTGGCGCTACGAACAATTAGTAATTTATGGCGTAATGAGCATCAAAATCAAAACGCCAAGGAAATTGCCGATCGAGCGAGTAAACTGTACGACAAATTACGCTTATTTGTGACGGATATGGAAGGGTTAGGATCGTCATTGGAGAAAGCAAATCAAAGTTATCATAGTGCAATGAATAAGTTAGCCAGTGGACGTGGTAATGTCATTCGTCAAGCGGAAAGCTTTAAGCTATTAGGGGTGGAAGTGAAGCGTGATATTAGTCCGCAGCTAGCAGAAAAATCGCAGTCGCAACTACATGATACTCGAGGGTTTTCACATATAACTTCCATATCAAAGCTGGATTTATAGTGCTTAAAGAGTAAACCACTTTGAGCAAACGACAACCATCAAGTACACTAAGCCAGTTGAATAAATGAATTTAATCCTCGTACGCTATTTGATAATGACATTAAAATGAGCGCGAGGACACATAACGGATTGAGCATGACGGACACCACACAAGACACGACCCACTTTGGCTTTCGTACCGTGGCCAAAGATGAAAAAGCAACCATGGTTGCTGAAGTATTCCACTCAGTAGCGGCAAAGTACGACATTATGAATGATTTAATGTCGATGGGTATTCACCGCGTATGGAAACGGTTTACGATTGACTGCAGTGGTGTGCGCCGTGGTCAACGCGTTCTTGATTTAGGCGGTGGTACTGGTGATTTAACTGCTAAATTTTCTCGTATTGTGGGTGACAGCGGCCAGGTTATTCTGGCTGATATTAATAACTCGATGCTAAAGGTTGGTCGCAGTAAATTACGTGATAGTGGCATTGTGGGTAACGTAGGATATGTTCAAGCTAATGCTGAAGAACTGCCGTTTCCTGATGATTACTTTGACTGTATTACTATCAGCTTCTGTTTACGTAACGTAACCGATAAAGAAAAAGCGCTGCGCTCAATGTACCGAGTACTAAAACCAGGTGGTCGTTTATTGGTATTGGAATTCTCTAAGCCAATTTTAGAGCCATTATCAAAAGTCTATGATGCGTATTCATTCCACCTATTACCTAAAATGGGTGAAATCATTGCTAATGATGCTGAAAGCTATCGTTACTTGGCTGAATCTATTCGCATGCACCCTGATCAAACAACGTTGCAGGGTATGATGGATGAGGCTGGCTTTGATCAGACTTCTTATTATAACTTAACCGGCGGCATTGTTGCTTTGCACCGTGGCTATAAGTTCTGAGGCCAATATGCCAATAGATGCATTTGTTACTGGCGCGATAGAAACGGCGCTTAATCAGTTAGTAAAAGACGACGTTGATAGTCAGCGTCGTTTATCTCGTTTACGTGGCAAAGTGATCAGTGTGACGCTGAATGAGTTTGGTAAAACGTTATATTTTATTTTTAGTCAACAAATTGATGTGTTAGCTGCTTATGAAGGCGACGTTGATTGTCAATTGGCACTTAACTTAAGTGTGCTGCCTGAATTACGTCAACACGCTAATCTGACTCAGTTAATTAAAGCCGATAAATTATCACTTGAAGGTGATTTACAATTAGCGCAGCATTTTTCGAGCCTATTAAGCGGCTTAAAACCTGATATTGAAGAGAAATTATCACATTATAGTGGTGATATCGTGGCTCATACTATGGTTCGTAGCGTGAAATCGAGTGGGCAGTTTATTCAGCAGCGGTTGCTTAAACGCCAGCAAAATTTAGCACAAACGCTAACGGAAGAGTGGAAATTATTACCACAACCATTAGAAATAGCCTATTTTGCCGATCAAGTTGATGACTTGAAATCTGCTACTGCCTGTTTAGAGGCCCGATTAAATCAGCTACTTGAGCGATAATAGCCATGATGACTATTCGTGAAATTAAACGTCTTTACCGCATTATTGAAGTGCAACTACGTTACGGTTTGGATGATTTCATTCCACAAGATCCACGCTCTGAATTGCCAAAAAAAATACGTAAATCGTTAGTTTGGATCAAAAATGAGTACCCAGATAAGCCATTAGGTGAGCGGTTACGGTTAGCATTACAAGAACTGGGGCCGGTGTGGATTAAGTTCGGTCAAATGATGTCGACTCGACGTGATTTATTTCCGCCACATATTGCTGATCAATTAGCATTATTACAAGACCAGGTAGCGCCATTTGATGGCCAGCTAGCCAAGCAAACCATTGAGGCGTCATTAGGCGGCCCGATTGAGCAATGGTTTGATGATTTTGATGAAGTTGCGTTAGCATCAGCGTCAATTGCTCAAGTGCATACCGCAACCATGAAAGAAAATGGTCGTGAAATCGTATTTAAAGTTATTCGACCTGATATTAAGCCGATCATTGAAGCTGATATTAAGCTGATGTACAGGATGGCCGAGATAGTTTCTCGGCTACAACCACAAGCGCGGCGCTTACGCCCAGTTGAAGTGGTAAGGGAGTATGAAAAAACCTTACTTGATGAACTGGATTTAATGCGTGAAGCGGCGAATGGCATTCAACTTCGACGTAATTTTGAGGGTGATGATTCGCTGTACGTGCCAGAAGTGTTCACTGATTATAGCAGTGTTAATCTGCTTGTCATGGAACGCATATATGGTATTCAGGTTTCAGACATTGAAGCATTAAAAGCCAATGGCACAGATTTGAAATTATTATCGGAAAATGCGGTAAATATATTTTTTACGCAGGTATTCCGTGATAGTTTCTTTCACGCAGATATGCACCCAGGGAATATTTTTGTTTCGTATGAGCACCCACATGATCCACAATGGATTGCGCTGGACTGTGGTATTGTTGGAACGTTAAATCGTGAAGATAAACGCTACTTAGCTGAAAACCTGTTGGCGTTCTTTAATCGTGACTATCGTAAGGTTGCTGAATTACATGTTGATTCCGGCTGGGTGCCTGCTGACACTAACATTGATGCCTTTGAAGTCGCTATTCGTACCGTGTGCGAACCGATTTTTGAAAAGCCGTTATGTGAAATATCATTTGGACATGTGCTACTGAATTTATTCAATACCGCCCGTCGATTTGATATGGAAGTGCAGCCGCAGCTAGTGTTATTACAAAAGACCTTACTTTATGTAGAAGGTCTTGGACGACAACTGTATCCGCAGCTTGATTTGTGGGCGACGGCGAAACCATTTTTAGAAGATTGGATGTCGCGTCAAGTTGGGCCGCAAGCCATTATTGAGGCGGTAAAGAGCAAAGCACCGTTTTGGGCTGAAAAGTTACCGGAATTACCGGAATTACTTTACGACAGTTTGCGCCAAGGCAAGGTTATGAACCAACGACTCGATACACTCTATGATAATTTCATGGATAGTCGGCGTAACCAAGGTAAGGCAAGATTTTATTTTGGTATTGGTGCCACCATGATGGTGTGTGCTGCCATACTTTTTGGTGATCATGTTACCACCTATCCTGCTATTGCAGCTGGAGCTGGAATGGTATTTTGGTTGCTGGGATGGCGAGCCTGTCGAAAGTAATCGATTCAGGTTTCGCCTATACTTATAGTTGCGTTTAACCAACGCACTCCGTTATTAACCACATAAAGCTGAGGTAAAATAAGCATGGGTGGTATCAGTATCTGGCAATTGCTAATTATTGCACTGATCATTGTTCTGTTGTTCGGAACTAAGAAGTTACGCACATTGGGTGGCGACTTAGGCTCTGCCGTTAAGGGTTTCAAAAAAGCGATTGGTGATGATGATTCAGCACCAGCAGCGAAAAAAGAAACACCTGACGCAGATTTTGAGCAAAAGAAAATTGCGGATGAGCAGCAAACAGCTGATCAGACAACAACGAGTCAAAAAGACAAAGAGCAGGTTTAAGACGTGTTTGATATCGGGTTCTGGGAGTTAGTGCTGATCTCCGTGGTGGGATTAGTAGTACTGGGGCCGGAACGTCTACCCGTTGCGATACGTACCGTGTCGCAGTGGATAGGCGCTGCCCGTAATATGGCAAACTCAGTCAAAGATGAATTGTCTCAGGAACTGAAAATTCAGGAACTGCAAGCCAATTTAAAAAAAGCTGAGCAAATGGGAATGAAGGACATCGCGCCTGAATTGCAAGAGTCGGTTGATGAGCTTAAAAAAGTCGCTTCTGATGTGCAACGTCCCTATGCTGATAAAAGCGAGCAACCCTCAGCTACGACTTCTAATAAGCAGGAATAAATTACATCACTATGTCGACTGTCGAAGATTCGCAGCCGTTATTCAGCCATTTACTTGAGCTGCGTACACGGATTCTGCGCTCTCTCATCAGCGTGCTGGTGGTTTTTGTCTGTATTGTTTGGTTTTCGAAAGACATTTACGCCTTTGTAGCTGCACCTTTGGTTGAACGTATGCCAATTGGTGCCACTATGATCGCAACTGATGTTGCGTCACCTTTCTTTACACCGATAAAACTCACTTTAGTTACCGCTGTATTTATTGCTGTACCAATGATTTTGTATCAACTGTGGGCTTTTGTGGCGCCAGGTTTATACAAGCATGAACGTAAGCTTATTATGCCATTACTGGTTTCCAGCTCATTGCTGTTTTATGCCGGTGTTGCGTTTGCTTATTTTGTTGTGTTTCCATTGGTGTTTAAGTTCTTTACCAGCGTTGCTCCACATGGAGTAGAAGTTGCAACAGATATTTCAAGTTATCTTGATTTCGTATTGTCGTTATTTATGGCATTTGGTATCGCGTTTGAGATTCCTGTAGCGATTATTTTGTTGTGTTGGACCGGTGCAACCGATCCTGAAACGTTGCGCAGTAAACGCCCATATATTATTGTGGCCGCGTTTGTGGTTGGTATGTTGTTAACGCCGCCTGATATTTTATCTCAGACGTTGTTAGCGGTACCAATGTGCCTGCTGTTTGAAGTCGGTTTATTCTTCTCACGTTTTTACATTCGTAAAGATGATGAAGACGAATACGACGATGACGAACAGCAAGACGTGAAGAGCATCAGCAAACAATAGGGTTACAAGCCCTGTGATGATGAAAAAAACCGACATTAGTGTCGGTTTTTTTATAGCTGTAATAATGTCATGCTCAAGATAGTCAGTTAACGCTGGGCTCGATATACTGCTGATTATGATCATTGACTCGTTGATGGAAAAACAAATGATAGATATTGGCGTTAACCTTACTAATAGTCGGTTTGATAAAGATCGTGCCGAGGTTATTACACGTGCTCAAGCCGTGGGTGTTAAAGGACTGGTTATTACCGGCACCAGTATTGAAGAAAGTATTGCCGCTCAACAACTGGCTCAACAGTGGCCAAATTATTGTTATAGCACTGCAGGGGTACATCCTCATGATGCCAAATCGGTAACCGATTTAGCACTGCCGCAAATTCGTGCTTTAGCACAGCTACCTGAGGTAGTTGCGATAGGCGAGTGTGGCTTAGATTTTAACCGTGATTTTTCACCGCGTCCGCAACAAGAAGCGGTGTTTGAAGCCCAATTAGCGTTAGCGGCTGAGTTAAATATGCCAGTGTTTATGCATTGTCGTGATGCTCACGCGCGTTTTTTAGCGATTTTAAAACCCTGGCGCGATAAGTTACCCGCTGCGGTATTGCATTGCTTTACTGGCTCACAACAAGCGTTAGATGATTGCTTAGCGCTTGATTTACATATTGGTATTACAGGTTGGATTTGTGATGAACGCCGAGGCACAGAATTGCGTCAGATTGTGAAATCGATTCCTAGTCAGCGGTTAATGATTGAAACCGATTGCCCATATTTATTGCCACGAGATTATCGTCCAAAGCCGAAATCGAGTCGTAATGAGCCGTTATATTTACCGCATATTGCCGCAGTGATTGCCGAGTGTCGTAGTGAATCTACGACGCAAGTTGTCAATAACTCTTACCAAGTAAGCCAAGCTTTTTTTGCAATTTAATCCCACCCTCGTGATGTGAGTGATATTATCAATATTCATTAATCTGTAAGGAGTTTACCGTGTCTGTATCTATTCAAGGTGCGTTTCCTGGACGTCGTATGCGTCGAGTTCGCAAGCATGATTTTAGTCGTCGTTTGATGGCGGAAAACCAGTTATCTGTTAATGATCTTATTTATCCGATGTTTGTGCTTGAAGGCACTGAGCGTCGTGAAAGTGTGGCTTCGATGCCAGGCATTGAGCGGTTATCGATTGATTTATTGCTAGAAGAAGCCGCTTATATTGCCAGTCTTGGTGTACCTGCAATCGCATTATTTCCAGTCGTATCACAACAGTTTAAGTCTGAGTTAGCAGAAGAAGCATATAACGTTGATGGTTTAGTGCAAACTGCGGTACGCGCGTTAAAAGCCCATGTACCAGAGTTAGGTGTGATCACCGATGTGGCGTTAGATCCGTTTACCATTCATGGTCAAGACGGCATTATTGATGATGAAGGTTATGTACTTAACGACATCACTACTGATATTTTGATCAAACAAGCATTATCACACGCTGATGCTGGTGCGGACGTGATTGCCCCTTCTGATATGATGGATGGCCGTATTGGCGCGATCCGTGAAGCATTAGAGCAAGCGGGTCATATTAATACGCAAATTATGGCTTACTCAGCTAAATATGCGTCAAATTACTATGGCCCGTTTCGTGATGCCGTCGGTTCAAGCGGTAACCTTAAAGGTGGTGATAAGAAAACGTATCAGATGGATCCTGCCAACAGTGATGAAGCATTGCATGAGGTGGCAATGGATATCAGTGAAGGTGCCGATATGGTGATGGTGAAACCAGGTATGCCTTATTTAGATGTGGTACGTCGAGTTAAATCTGAGCTGCAAGTGCCGACTTATGCTTACCAAGTCTCTGGTGAATATGCAATGCACATGGCAGCATTTCAAAATGGTTGGCTTAAAGAGCGTGAAACAGTAATGGAATCATTATTGTGCTTTAAGCGTGCAGGTGCTGATGGGGTGTTAACTTATTTCGCCAAAACTGTCGCAGAGTGGTTAGCGGCAGATGCCGCTCTGCGTGCTGAACATTTAAAAAAATAATTGATTAGATGTCGATAAAAAAGCGAGCTTGAGCTCTACTGCCGTTCACTTAAGGATATTTTGATTGTTTTATATACAAATCAAAATATCTCAGATAGCAAAGAACCTAGCTATAGCTAGGTTCTTTAATTATCAAAAGCCTTTATCTATAACGATTTCAGGCTTAAGTGACGGCATTACTGCAATAACGCAGCCTTTCATTTGGGTATATCAAAATGGAAGCAACAAAATGTGTTATTTACAATCTTCAACGATTATAAAGCATCATTGTTTTTATTGATATTTTGGTGTTGTATTTCACGCATCATTACTAGCATATAGTCATATTTTATTAAGTGACTGTTTTTATAGTTATTATTTTTTGGTAACGGCTATTAACAGTGATGGCTATAATATTTTGTTGTTTTTTATTTAAGAGAGCCAATTTTCTAAAACTTTTGTCTTTTACTTATTGATAGAGGATGAAGCACTGCAACACGGCATACTATTTATACGTTCATTAGTTATATACGACTTACTGTCGCGATAACTGATTTGTTGTCCCTCGCTCCTCAACCCTAATACCTCGAACTCTCGTAACCTCGAACTCTCGCCTCTGCCTTCTATGATTATTCCCAAGAAGTAATAATCTTTTGTGTTTTAATGGTATTGTTGTTTTTGGTGTAATTATTGATAATAACCCCATCGAAACGCACAAGGCGTTCACAAATATCAATACACAAGGTTTTATTACTCATGAAAACAGTTATTAAAGCAGCCATCGCCACCGCTATTATCGCTATGTCTTACAACGCATCAGCAAAAGATGGTGCCTTCACAGGTAATGTACAGTTTGAAAAAGCAGCCGTTAATAGCCTAAATGCTGGACACTACCAAAAGCAAGGTACCGCAGAGCGTTCACACTCAGGTGTGGTATTTACCCAACCTAAAGCGCACTTAAGCTTTGCTGAAAAATTGCTATCAGCGGCAGATAAATAACCACAGACAGCAGCAGCCAATGCGCTCAATATGATTATTACGTATGTGTAATAGTAATTTGCTTTTTGAGTCTATTGTTTATGTTTCAGTAAATGAGAAGATGACTACATCGACATCAACACCACCAATAACAATAAATAACAATAAAGATGTGGTGTCGGTAACACTCACTTTGCTATTTCAATCTCTATAAAAAATTTCGGCTTATGGCACATGCGGTAAGCCAACATAAATTAATAAATATTAACGGAGCTTCATTATGAGCAATGTATTCTACATGCCACCTGTAACACTAATGGGTCCTAACGCTATTCAATCTCTAGGTGCTGAACTTGCATCAAAAGAGCTGCAAAAAGCCCTAATCGTCACTGACGGTGTATTAGTTGAAGTGGGTTTAGTTAGCAAGCTAACAGATGAGCTAAAAGCTCATAACTTAGATTTTGTTATCTATGATGGTGTACAGCCAAACCCAACTGAGAAAAACATTGAAGATGGCCTTGC
>NZ_FYAK01000015.1 GCF_900185615.1 Photobacterium malacitanum | reverse complement strand
TCCGCTCCGCCACTTTATTTAGACACAGTTAAGTCTTTAAAATAACTACAGGGGTGTAGCTCCAACTGGCAGAGCAGCGGATTCCAAATCCGCGTGTTGGGAGTTCGAATCTCTCCACCCCTGCCATATTAAAGAAGGCTCATATCGAAAGATGTGAGCCTTTTTGCTATCTGTAATTTATACTTGTAGCGTTAATTGGCACAGCAGCGGATTCGCCTTTCCGAAAATCAGCGCGTGTTGTGAAGTTCGAATCACGTAACTCCAGTCATCTTCAACAAAGCCTCGACAGCAATGTCGAGGCTTTTTTACGTCTGTATACTTATGGATATTGGAGGTAGCTCCAATTGGTAGAGCAGCGGATTCGCCTTTTCGAAAATCAGCGCGTGTTGTGAAGTTCGAATCACGTAACTCCAGTCATCTTCAACAAAGCCTCGACAGCAATGTGAGGCTTTTTTACGTCTGTATACTTATGGATATTGGGCGTAGTTCCAATTGGCATAGCAGCGGATTCGCCTTACCAAAAATCAGCGCGTGTTGTGAAGTTTGAATATCGTAACCCCTGCCATCTTCAACAAAGCCTCGACAGCAATGTGAGGCTTTTTTACGTCTGTATACTTATGGATATTGGGCGTAGTTCCAATTGGCTGAGCAGCGGATTCGCCTTACCAAAAATCAGCGCGTGTTGTGGAGTTTGAATATCGTAACCCCTGCCATCTTCAACAAAGCCTCGACAGTAATGTGAGGCTTTTTTACGTCTGTATACTTATGGATATTGGAGGTAGCTCCAATTGGTAGAGCAGCGGATTCGCCTTTCCGAAAATCAGCGCGTGTTGTGAAGTTCGAATCTCTCCACCCCTGCCATATTAAAGAGGGCTCATATCGAAAGATATGAGCCTTTTTGCTATCTGTAATTTATACTTGTAGCGTTAATTGGCACAGCAGCGGATTCGCCTTTCCGAAAATCAGCGCGTGTTGTGGAGTTTGAATATCGTAACCCCTGCCATCTTCAACAAAGCCTCGACAGCAATGTCGAGGCTTTTTTACGTCTGTATACTTATGGATATTGGGCGTAGTTCCAATTGGCTGAGCAGCGGATTCGCCTTACCAAAAATCAGCGCGTGTTGTGGAGTTTGAATATCGTAACCCCTGCCATCTTCAACAAAGCCTCGACAGCAATGTGAGGCTTTTTTACGTCTGTATACTTATGGATATTGGAGGTAGCTTCAATTGGTAGAGCAGCAGATTCGCCTTTTCGAAAATCAGCGCGTGTTGTGAAGTTTGAATATCGTAACCCTTGCCATCTTCAACAAAGCCTCGACAGCAATGTGAGGATTTTTTACGTCTGTATTCTTATGAATGATCGAGTGGGTGCAAGAGGTGAATAGACGTAGTTAGAGAGAGAAATAATAGAAGAAACAATGACAAAGCAATAAACGTTACTTTGATGGCTAGAAGACTAGCTGCAGTGTTGACACTTTATTTGCAATAAAAAGCTCTTGAATAGAGGGCGAAAGTGGTAATGTAGTGAGGTAAATAGTCAATTTCTTGGAGTTTTTATGCCACATCTTCGCTTTCGTGCTGTTGCCTTTGATACAGTAAAACAGCTATCAACTAAGTTGGTTGATGATTTACAACCATTGATGGATTGTCCTCGTGAGGACTTTACGATTGAACATATTCCAGCATCATTTATTTTTGATGGCGAAGTGTCTGATGCTTATCCTTTTGTTGAGGTATTTTGGTTTGATCGAGGTCAGAATACGCAGGATCTTGTTGCTAAAGCAATTACCAATATCGTTAGAGAGGCTGTTGAAGATCCACAGCAGGATGTCGCGGTTATTTTTACAGCGCTGAAACCGTTAGCTTATTATGATAATGGTAACCACTACTAAATCCTCTTTCATGCTTACATTGATGTTGTTATTTCTAATTTTACGATGATATCAGCCCATTACTATAATGGGCTGAATTGTCGATGCAGGCTTGTATTATGGCACGTAGAACAAAAACAAAGGTGGTTGCTGGCTTCGGTGTTGTCGCTGGTGCATTGGGGCTAGGGGCATTTAATTCTTCATTTGATGTATCAGTACAACCTGAAATTACTAATGAGGTTTTTGCTCCTCACTTTAGCTATCACTGTATTGAAACTGAAATTGCACCACCACTTGATAATCACGGCCAATTAACTGTCGCGGTATGGAATATTTATAAGCAGCAACGGCCTAATTGGCGTTCAGCGTTAGCATCATTTACCCAAAAAAGTGATTTAGTCTTATTACAAGAAGCGAGTTTAAATACTGAATTACAAAACTATTTGAATGATAGTCAATGGCAAGTCAGAATGGCGAATGCTTTTCGATTTCTTGATACACCTGCAGGGGTGATGAATCTATCACGAGTATCGTCACGTCAGACGTGCGCTTATCTTGCAATGGAGCCGTGGTTAAGATTACCTAAATCAGCGTTACTCTCACAATTCTCATTGTCAAATGGACAGACTCTTGCTGTGGTTAATTTGCATGGTGTCAATTTTGCAATTGGTTTAAATGAATATAAACAACAGTTAGATAGTTTAAAAGCAGTGTTAGAGCAGCATCAGGGACCGATTATATTAGCAGGTGATTTTAATACATGGCGTAAAGCACGTATTAAAGTGGTACGAGCTTTTGCACATTCGTTAGGGTTAAAAGAAGTGCACTATCATAATGATCAGCGAGTGCGGGTGCTGGGTAAGCCATTAGATCACCTTTATTATCGTGATTTACGTCTAGTAAAGGCAGAAGCACCTAAAACAGATGCTTCTGATCATAACCCATTATTAGCGACGTTTAAGCTACTATCACCGACGGTGCATTAGGCTGAAATAATCAATAGCGGCCATACAATAAGGGTTAATACCCACGGTAGTATGGCAATAATGATGGCTCTAGCACGATCAAGATCTGTCCATGCGCTAACTGCTGCGTAAGTCAAAGCAATGTACCATGGTGCTAATAACGGCATCGTGGTTGCAATTGCTGCCCAGTGATTATTCATTGGTAACTTTAATAGACCATTAAAACTGTTTAAATCAGCCGCATTAGGCAGAATATTGTTATGGTTAAAAACAATATTAATGTAACTCGCAATATCACCAATAAAAGATGGCAGCATAATAAAGCAAGTAGCAGCCAGCCATTTTCCATAGCTGTGTTGATGTCGGCTGCTTTTGGTCGCTAACTTTAACCATAAGGCCAGTACAAAAATGACCACTGTACGGCCCGTTATGTCGCTAAAGACCTCTCCTGCAAGCAATACTTCTCGTGTTAACCATGATTGCTGTACATTTTCACCAATATTACCAAGTTGTGCTTGAATCGCTTGTTGTAGCCAGGGCATATCAACATGATTAAAGTAGCTACCCCATAGAATAAATGAACCCAAAATAGTCATTAAGTAGGGTAAAATTGCCCATTTAGGCCGTTCATAGATTGCAGCAAAGCATTCTATTGGTGAGCGAAATAAGTCAATAATGGCGATGACTGGGTTTTTTGATGGCGTCATGCTTTAACCTTGCTACTAATAATTAATTTTAGCTGTTGGCCTTGCTTTATATACTGACTGTTAGCCAAATTATTCCATTTTTTAATCTCAGTAATCGAGACATCGTAACGCTGCGCGATAACGCTTAAACTATCACCGCGACGAACTTTGTAACTGATCGTTTTGCGGCTCGCAGTGGCTTTTTTAATGCTTGCTGATACTTTTAACCGTTGTCCTTTTTTCAGCACCGTATTTTTGCTAAGGCGGTTAAGTTGTTTCAGTTTAGATATACTGGTTTTATGCTTACGAGCAATGCTCCATAAACTATCGCCAGACTGCACTACATAATGCTGTGCTTCGACATTTAAAGCGGCACGATGCTGACGATTAACCAACGAAATCGGTGATGTTGGAATAGTCAGTAATTGTCCAATACGAATGTTGGTTGTTTTAAGCTTATTGACCCTTTGAATTGTTTTAACATTGCTGTGATAACGCTTAGCAATTAACCCTAAGCTTTCACCAGCTTTTACGCGATGATGGTGAGTTACGATACTTGCATTGCGGTTCTGAGCTAATTCACGCTTAAAACGTTTAACAGTATTGATTGGTAGTAATAACTGATTAAGTCCATTGGGTGCTGTTACACCACGACGGTAAGCCGGGTTTAGATCTTTGAGTTCAGTTAAGCTAATACCTGCAAATTTGGCTGCAATAGTCAGATCCATTTGCACACCAGGTTTAACAATAGCAACAACGGGTTTATTGCTAATCGGTGGAATATGAAAACCGTACTTTTTAGGGTGCATGATGATATCAGCAACGGCGTAAAGCTTAGGTACATAGCTACTGGTTTCGTTGGGTAAATCAAGTGCCCAATAATCAGTAGGCTTACCTGCGGCTTTGTTTTTACGGATAGCACTAAACACACGGCCTTCGCCAGTATTATAAGCTGCTAATGCTTGTTGCCAGTTACCATCAAATTTTTTATTTAAATACTCAAGTAAATTAAGTGCCGCGGTAGTGGATTTAACTACGTCGCGACGACCGTCATACCAGCTATTTTGTTTTAAGCCAAAACGGCGGCCAGTGTCGGGAATAATTTGCCATAAACCAGCAGCAGCCATACTTGAATAAGCATGAGGGTCAAATGAGCTTTCAACGATCGGTAGTAATGCCAATTCTAGCGGCATGCCACGCTTTTCGACTTGCTCTGTGATGTAATATAAAAAAGGCTGGGCGCGTTGAGCAATAATTTCAAGATTACGCGGGTTTTTTAGATACCAGTTACGGTAGTACTGAACGCGTTTATTATTGGGAATTTTAGTGGTGATCTGCATTGCGATGCGATCCCATACGTCCTGCTGTTGTTGCGGCGTTAATTTTACAACTTCAGCTTGAGGCGGTTTAATGACCGGCACTACAGGTACAACAGGCGTATTAGTAGGTTGCTCAACGACAGTATTTGATTGGTTGGTATCGACCTGCGTTGTCTCTTTTGTCGTTTGACAACCTGCAATAACAAGCACACTTGCTAAAAGAATTTTGAATTTCATGACAGTCGTTTGTAGCCAAAATGGTTGGTGATGATACTTGCCCAACCACCTTGGTTACAAGGGGAGAAACGTTAAAATTCGTCTTTCCAGCGTCGAAGTGCTGCAAATGTCTCAATATCTGAGTTATCGTACGCTTTATCAGCAACCGAGCGCTTAATACTTGGCTGATCGCAACGTAAAAAAGGATTAATAAGTTTCTCGTTACTAAGGGTTGTTGGGAGTGTACTTTGGCCATTAGCACGTAGTCGGTTAACTTGATCGCGATAACGTTGTAAATGGGCATTATCTTGTTCAGCGACTAATGCAAAAGCAAGATTACTCGCAGTGTATTCGTGGGCACAATAAACATTAGTTTCGTCAGGTAGTGAAGCCAATTTTTGTAATGAATTAAACATTTGTGCTGGTGTGCCTTCAAATATGCGACCACAACCGGCTGAGAATAATGTGTCACCACAAAAAAGTTTTTCGTCGCCAACATAAGCGATATGACCTAGCGTGTGTCCTGGTACGCTAAGCACCATAAAGCGCTCACCAAAGATGTCGACTTGATCGCCATCTTCAACTGGACGTGTGATACCTGGAATAGGTTCATCATTAGGCCCAACAACTTTGGTTGCAGGGAAGCGACGTTTTAATTCACTGATGCCACCGACATGGTCATGATGATGGTGAGTGATCAGGATCGCATCTAGAATTAAATTGTCTTTTTCTATTGCCTCAAGAACCGGCGTGGCATCCCCTGGATCAACAACGACACAATGATTGTCTGGGTTTTGAATTAGCCAGATGTAATTGTCCTTAAATGCGGGTATGCTTTTAACAGTTAACATGAATTTTGTCTCCAGCCTTATCAGGTGTTGAGCAGTATCTTATGAAGCCAGCGCGTACAGTAACACACATTGAAGTCCCTTATACATGGTCGAATGTGATCAATGGTGAATGGGTAGCAGAATTATTACAAGCCCGCCTTGATGAGTGGTGCCCGAAATTGTTTGGTTACCACATGTTAAAGCTTGGTGGCTTAAGTGCAGAGCTGACCAGTAGCCATTGTAATATTCAGCATCAAATCAGTGTCGATAAGTTCAGCTCTAAACGTAGTGTCGTTGCTGATGCGATGGCGTTACCTTTTATTGAAAAATCTTTTGATGCGTGTTTGCTAATGCACCAATTAGACTATGCAGCTGATCCTCACCGGTTATTACGAGAAATCGACAGAGTGATGGTCGATGATGGTTATTTAGTCTTAAGTGGTAATAATCCGTTAAGCTTATTAGGCTTAAGAGGATTATTACCGTGGAATCGTCGTCAAGCGCCATGGACAGGAAGGATGTACCTGCCATTTAGAATTAATGATTGGTTACGATTACTTAATTATGAAGTGGTATACCAAGAAACGTTTGCAATAGTGCCTGCGACACGCCACCTTGCTTGCGCTGCATGGCTTGAGCATGTTCTCTCAGAGCCATTATCTGCGGTGGGAAGTTTATATTTTATTGTTGCACGTAAACGTACTTGTCCATTAAAACTGATTAAGCCGACCTGGAAATTACGTCGTCAATTAGCACCGCTGCGCATTAACTGCTGTACTCAAGTTGAAAAAACAGTACCTAAAATTCCACCGCAGTCGTGATCCTAGATTTAGCTTGGTTGATAACCCGTATCTGGTTGCGCAGGATTTTCTGCAGCAGTACGTGCTAAAACATCACAACGTTCATTTTCTGGATGGCCAGCGTGACCTTTAACCCAGTGCCATTGAATTTGATGACGTTGGGTTTGTTGATCCAGTTGTTGCCATAAATCGGCATTTTTGACTGGTTTTTTATCTGCTGTTTGCCAACCTCTTTTTTTCCAATTATGAATCCATTGCGTAATTCCTTGACGCACATATTGGCTGTCAGTGGTAAGATCGACCTGACATGGCTGTTTTAAACTAGCGAGTCCCATAATGGCGGCAAGCAATTCCATGCGGTTATTAGTGGTCATAAAATAGCCACTACTGAGCTCTTTTTCGTGTTGCTTGTATCTTAGTACGGTGCCATAACCGCCGGGACCTGGATTGCCTAAACACGAACCATCGGTGAAAATCTCTACCTGCTTCATCATTGTGGGGAGTTTTGCCTTAGATAAAAACTTAAGTCTGACACATTAACTACTATGAAAGCCACTAACACGAATCAACGTATTATTGTATTTGATACAGAAACAACGGGTATGAACATGACTGGCCCTCATTATGAAGGTCATGGTATTGTCGAAATTGGTGCGGTTGAGATCATCAATCGTAAGTTAACCGGTAATACGTTCCACGTTTATATCAAACCTGATCGCCCGATTGATCCTGAAGCGATTGCTGTCCACGGTATAACCGATGAATTTTTACGTGATAAGCCTGTATATGCTGATATTCACCAAGAATTTATTGATTTTATTGATGGTGCTGAACTTGTTGCCCATAACGCATCGTTTGATACCGGTTTTATGGATTATGAATTTCATAAAATGGGCGCATCAATTGCGAAAATAGAGGATATTTGTCAAGTCACCGATACCCTAGAAATGGCAAAAAGGCTATTTCCAGGTAAACGTAATAACCTTGATATTTTATGTTCACGTTATGGCATTGATAACTCTCATCGTACCCTTCACGGCGCATTACTCGATGCTGAGATTCTAGCTGACGTTTATTTAATGATGACGGGTGGTCAAACATCATTACGTTTAAGTAGCGGTAATGATGATTCGACAACAACAACCACTATTCGTCGTTTAGCCACAGATCGAAAAGTATTAAAGGTTATTAATGCTACTGCCGATGAACTAACAGCACATCAAGATAGGCTTGATCTGATTGGTAAAAAGGCTGACGTTATTTGGCGTCTTTAGGGGGAATATGTTGCGGCGATTATGGGTACTTATTTTTTATGTACCGCTCTGTGCTTGGGCACAAACAGAGACCAGATTAACTTGGCTTGATAATCGTTTTCGCGTTGATCCTGAGATCGAACAAATTACATTTATTGTGGCGCGAGAACAGCCCAGTCAATCAGTGGTATTAGTCGCGCCCAATGGACATAAATATTATGCCGATCGTCACTCTGAAGCGATGTCGTGGTATAGCGATCAGGGGATGGACATTATTTCTATTGATCATCCAATGGCGGGACCTTGGCAAGCTTTAGGGAAAGTGTCGTCCAATAATGGCATTAAAATAGTGTCTAATATTGAACTTGATGTTGATCCGCTACCAACGCAATTATACCAAACTGAAGTGTTGAAATTTAGAGCCCGCTTAACTCAAAATAAACAGCCGTTATTGTTACGTGATTTTTTAGATCGCGTGCAGCTGAAGGTGGCTTTTTATCCGGTTAACACTGATGTAGATGATGTTATCGCGAAGGAGTCAGCGTCGATAGTGGTGGGAACATTTGCTGATAATGGCCAAGGGTATGATGAGATTGGGGGCGATGGCATTTTTACTGTCGCACTTGGTGTTGATGTTGTGCCTGGAAAATATCGCGTCAAAATAGCATCCGTAAATAGTGTTTTTGAGCGTTCAGTTGAGCAAACAGTATTAGTTTACCCAAGCTTAATAACAACGACCTTTATTCAAAGCCATCAGCCGTTAGTCTCTCATGTTGTTAAAGTTACAGCGAATGATCAAGCTGTTGTTGGTTCATTAGCGGCCTATTTAAGGGTTAAACAACCCCAACATCAGCCGCAAATTATTCAAACCCGCGTTCAACCTCAACAATCACAATTAATCCTAAGATGGCCTAATAATCGTCAGGTTGGTAAGGCATGGTGGCGTGGTTGGGCTTATGTTACTGATACGCTAACTCAGCGTGAATTGGTGTTTCGATTAGCCCAACAAAATTATACTCAAGTTGCACCTGTCACTGTGGATACTTCGTCAGCAGAGGCTAAACCACAGCGTGAACAGCAGTTAGCCGTCGAGAAAACGGAGCTGCTTCAACAGCGGTTATTATGGTTAGGGGCTGCCAATCTTATCGTTATGAGCGGTGTCTTAGCATGGCTGTTGCTATGGCGACGTAAACGTGCACTAAAATCAGATTTAATTATTCCTAAATAAGCGTTATAAAACAGGGAAGCATGATGCTTCCCTGTTGATTATTAGTATGTTGGATAAGTTAAGCGGCGCTATTTATTTGTGATGTTGCTTGGCGTGGGTTAGCTGCTAAATGTTGTGGGTCAAAGTCATCAACATTAATGGTGTATAACCGTCCAGCTTCTGCTCGATGAAGTAATTCTGCTTCCTCTGTGGTGATAACTTCGAGCTCTAATCCTATTGCCGCTACTTTACCTAATTGCATGAAAGGTAATTGTGTATTTGCTGCTTGGCAGACACGATCATAAATAGGCTCAGCGGCGAGAATATCACGTAGCGCGACTTCCATCATACCGACGGTATTATTCGCTGTTGGTTCTAAAAATAAGCCACGACCAATGCGATCTCGTGTTGCTGATGGCGTTTGAATTAAACCTGCAAGTTGATGATCAAGCTCATCGGCGGGTTTTCGACGCTGCAAACCCGTTGGTAATATCAGTAATCGTAATCCGTAAGCAATCGCTTTATTGGGAAAATTAGCTAAAAAATCATCAATAGCGACTTCAGTTTGATAAAGGGTATCTTGAAGTCCCCAATGGATAAGGGCGATATCTTGCGGCTGCTGACCATCATCTGCATAACGTTTTAATGTTGCTGAGGCTAAATATAATTGACTTAGTACATCACCGAGCCGAGCAGATAGGCGTTCCTTACGTTTAAGTGAACCGCCAAGAGTGACCATTGAGATATCAGCTAATAATGCTAAGTTAGCACTGTAGCGGTTCATCTGTTGATAGTAGCGTTGAGTCTCATCTTTATATGGCGCAAATGAGCCACGGCCATCAGTGAGTCCTAGCCATAAACTACGGCTCATGTTGCTGATCACAAAGCCGATATGACTAAACAAAGCGCGATCAAATTGATCAATGGCATGGTGGGGATGATCGTTATAAGCCGCATTGATTTCATCAAGGACATAAGGATGACAGCGAATTGCACCTTGGCCAAAGATGATCATTGAACGCGTGAGAATATTTGCACCTTCAACAGTGACAGCGATAGGTGCCCCTTGATAGCCTCGAGCAAGAAAATTACGTGGTCCCATACAAATACCCTTACCGCCAGCGATATCCATCGCATCAATGATGCCGCGTTGGCTGCGATGGGTGCAGTGGTATTTTACAATGGCTGAGATAACCGCGGGCTTTTGGCCTAAATCAATGCCAGTAACGGTCATCGTCGCTGCAGCATCAAGGACATATGCATTACCAACAATACGTGCTAGAGGCTCTTCAATACCCTCCATTTTACCTATCGGTAACTTAAACTGACGTCGAATACGAGCATAAGCACCGGTTGCCATTGCAGCGTTTTTTAAGCCGCCAGTTGCGTTAGAGGGCAGGGTGATTCCACGTCCAACGGAGAGACACTCAACCAACATGCGCCAGCCTTGACCAGCCATTGCTTGACCGCCAATGATAAAATCGATAGGAACAAATATTTTTTCACCACGAGTCGGGCCATTTTGAAAGGGAATATTGAGTGGAAAGTGACGTCGACCAATCTCGACCCCATCAACATCGGTTGGAATCAAGGCGCAGGTGATACCAAGATCTTTGTTATCACCGAGTAAGTGGTCGGGATCGAAAAGCTTAAATGCTAATCCTAATACGGTAGCGACTGGCGCTAAAGTGATATAGCGTTTATTCCAAGTTAACTCCATACCGAGCACTTCTTCGCCTTGCCATAAGCCTTGTTTAACAACACCAAAATCTGGAATTGAACCTGCATCAGATCCTGCTTCAGGACTGGTAAGTGCAAAACAAGGTATTTCAGTACCTGCGGCTAAACGGGGTAAATAATAATTTTTTTGGGCTTCGGTACCATAGTGTTGCAGTAATTCACCGGGGCCTAATGAATTTGGTACGCCGACAGTCGATGACAATACCGCAGAAACGCCTGTAAGTTTTTGTAATACTAATGATTGTGCATAAGCCGAAAACTCTAAGCCACCATATTGTTTTTTGATGATCATCGCAAAGAATTTATGTTGCTTGAGTTGCTGCCATACCTCTGGGGGTAAATCGGCAAGATCGTGGGTGACTTGAAAGTCATTTACCATGCGACAAACATCATTGACAGGGCCATCTAAAAAAGCTTGCTCGGCAGCGGTGAGCGTTGGAGGCTGAATAGCATGTAATTTGTTCCAATCGGGTTTACCACTAAAGAGATCTGCCTCCCACCATACCGTACCGGCATCAATGGCTTCTTGTTCTGTTTGAGACATTTGGGGCATGACTTTTTTGAAACTATTGAGTGCATGGGCTGTGAGTAGTTTTTTACGGAACGGGGCAATATTTATTACTAATGCAATGATAGTAAAAATGAACCAGCTCACGATACCGATAATATTGAACAGAGTACCGACGCCCAATAGTACTGCAATCATCGCTGTAAAAATAGGACGTGATACACGGTGATAAGCGAGGATGACAACCATACAGATAAAGCTGACTAAGTATATAAATGTAGGCATAGCGATTCTCCGTAATCATATAGCAGCATTGTAAATAGCAGTAAAAATTTCATTGCAGTGTCGATTGAAACTTTTAAGAGATAACATTGTGCTACGGTTGTGTAGATTATGGTCGATAAAAGGTATGAGGTCTAACCACTACCTTTTGTTTATTGTAAGATAATTATTAAATTAATGTAAAATATTTTATTGTAAATATGTGGTGCAGGCGGTGATAGCAATATCAAGATGATGTTTTTACAGCGCGTGGTTTTAAATGATTGTGAAGTTATAACTTACGATGCAATGTCGTATGTACTACACGATATGGTGATGAACGTTGCTGAAAATATTTACATTAAGCCTTCAAATTTTGTCATTAGAGTCAGTTTTAGTGGTTAATTCCGACATAGCACCACATCAAGAGTCGACACTGGAAGTTATTTGTCTGTAAACTGCGATTTATGATGTATTGCAGTATCAAGTGAACAGCTTGTTTACCAAATTTGTATTTATGGGAAATAGTGAGAGAGCAGCTTATGTATAAAGATCTGATCCGCAGCGAATTAACTGATGCCGCTGACGTCCTTAACCGTTTTTTAAGTGATGATAAAAATTTGGCTGATATTGAAGCCGCAGCTAAATTATTAGCCGATTCATTTAAACAAGGTGGGAAAGTCTTATCATGTGGTAATGGTGGTTCTCATTGTGATGCTATGCATTTTGCCGAGGAGCTAACTGGCCGCTATCGTGATGATCGTCCAGGTTACCCTGGAATTGCTATTTCAGATCCAAGTCACCTATCTTGTGTGAGTAATGATTTTGGCTATGAATATGTATTTTCACGTTATTTAGAAGCTGTGGGCGCGAAAGGTGATGTGTTGTTTGGGCTTTCAACGTCAGGCAATTCGGCGAATATCCTTAAAGCTATTGAAGCTGCGCAAGCGAAAGGAATGAAAACCATTGCCTTAACCGGTAAAGATGGTGGCAAAATGGCAGGCTTAGCCGATGTGGAAATTCGAGTACCACATTTTGGTTATGCGGATCGCATTCAGGAAATACATATTAAAATCATTCATATTTTAATTATGTTAGTTGAAAAAGAAATGGAAAAATAATCGTATATATTATTACTGATTAAGAAAGTAATAATAGCGATTATTAATATTTAAATGAGCATGATTCAGCGTAAAGAGCAGAAATAAAAATGTGTGAATTATTAGGCATGAGTGCCAATGTGCCAACAGATATTTGTTTTAGCTTTACTGGCTTGATGCAACGAGGAGGGAATACTGGCCCTCATCGTGATGGCTGGGGAATTACTTTTTATGAAGGTAAAGGATTTCGAACCTTTAAGGATCCTAACCCGAGTTGCCAATCACGTATTGCTGAGTTGGTGCAACAATATCCAATTAAAAGTCGTGCTGTAGTAAGTCATATTCGTCAGGCTAATCGTGGTGGAGTGAGCTTAGAAAATACTCATCCTTTTACACGTGAGTTATGGGGTAATTATTGGACTTTTGCGCATAATGGTCAATTGACAGGTTATGAGCAACTAGCAACGGGACGTAATCAAGCTGTTGGTGATACTGACAGTGAGACGGCATTTTGTTGGTTAATGAATCAGTTAGAAATTCGTTTTCCGGAATTACCGGCTGATATGACGCCTGTGTTTGATTACTTTGCCGAGTGTTGTAATACATTGCGTCAATTAGGTGTGTATAACATGCTACTGAGCAATGGTGAGTATGTGCTAACTTATTGTACCAATAATTTACATTGGATCACTCGTCGTGCGCCATTTGGTAAAGCATCATTAATTGACGAAGATGTCACTATTGATTTTCAACGTGAAACAACGGCTAATGATATCGTCACTGTGATTGCGACTCAGCCGTTAACTAATGATGAAAATTGGCAGAAGATGGCAACAGGCGAGTTTCGCGTGTTCCATTTCGGTGAGACAGTTTATGACGCTATCTCAACCGATGTTAGTACTTGCTAACAGTAAGCAGTATTTACAGAAGATAATAAAAAGGCGATCTCAATGAGATCGCCTTTTTTATATCATTAGATTAAGTGTTTATTGTGCAGCATAGCCTTGTGGTGGCAGTCTGTTGCCATCGAGTACGGCATAACCATTTTGCATTGACAGTCGTTGACTCAGTAGCCACTGTGTGACCAAAGGATAGATTTTATGTTCTTGTTGTTGAACACGTTCTATTACGTCATCGACACTATCTTCTGCAAAAATAGGAACTTTAGCTTGTAAAATAACCGGCCCGCCATCAAGTTGTTCGGTAACGAAATGGACACTGGTGCCATGTTCTTTATCACCTGCATCTATAGCGCGTTGGTGAGTATTTAATCCCGAATATTTAGGCAGTAAAGAAGGATGGATATTCAGCATTCTTCCTTGATAATGATTGACAAAATTCGCTGATAAGATCCGCATAAAACCGGCAAGAATAATCACATCAGGCTGATAAGCATCTATTTTTTCTATCAGTGCTTGATCGTAATCTTGCCGATTAGCGTAATCTGTTGCAGCCACACAAAGATTATCTATATTGGCACGTTGAGCGCGTTTAAGACCATAAGCATTGGCTTTATTTGAGATCACAGCAGCAACCTGGCTATTGTTGATAATGCCGTTACTACAGCCATCAATAATGGCTTGTAAGTTACTGCCATTTCCTGAGATTAAGACAACGATATTATGCATGGACTTACTTTATCTCTACTTGCTCTTCGCCAGCTGCTGCTGTTGCAATTTCACCAAGTAGCCATGCATTTTCGCCTTCTGCTTGTAAAATTTCAATCGCAAGTGCTGCTTGAGCTTGTGGAAGTGCAATCACTAATCCAACACCGCAGTTGAATGTACGGTACATTTCGTAAGTATCGACATTACCTGCTTGTTGTAGCCAGTTAAAAATTGTCGGCCATTGCCAGCTGTTACCATCAACAACCGCTTTAGTACCTTGGGGTAATACGCGTGGAATATTTTCCCAGAAACCACCACCAGTAATATGAGAGATCGCGTGAACATCACAGCTTTCAATCATTTTCAGGGCTGATTTTACATAAATCTTAGTTGGAGTTAATAAGTGCTCAGACAGTTTTTTACCATCAAGGTCTTGATCAAGATCGGCTTGAGAAACCTCTAGAATCTTACGTACTAATGAGTAACCATTTGAGTGTGGACCACTTGAGCCGACAGCGATAAGGGCATCGCCTGCAGTGACTTTTGAGCCATCAATGATGTCAGCTTTTTCAACGACACCAACACAGAAACCGGCAACATCGTAATCTTCGCCATGATACATACCTGGCATTTCAGCGGTTTCACCACCAATTAATGCACAGCCAGATTGAATACACCCTTCACCAATACCAGCAACAACACTTGCTGCTGTATCAATATCAAGTTTACCTGTTGCGTAATAATCTAGGAAAAATAAAGGCTCAGCACCTTGTACAATCAGATCGTTTACACACATTGCAACCAAATCAATACCAATAGTATCGTGTTGTTTCAGATCCATCGCTAGGCGAAGTTTGGTGCCGACACCATCAGTACCAGAGACTAAAACCGGCTCTTTGTATTTGGTAGGAAGTGCACATAAGGCACCAAAACCACCAATGCCACCCATCACTTCAGGGCGGTGAGTGCGCTTAACTACGCCTTTAATACGGTCAACTAATGCATTACCAGCATCAATATCAACACCAGCATCTTTGTAACTAAGAGAAGAGTTTTTGTTGCTCACAGATGATCCCTCAAACGTATTAAAGTAAAAAACCAGCGTATGATAACAGCAGTCATTACATTAGAGCAAACGTTTGCGTTAATTTGTTGCGCGATAAAATTTCAGGTAATTAAACATTTGATACTATCGGCAATCGATTGGCATGGTATATAATAGTGCGATTTTTTATTTTTTATAATTTAGTTCCCAGGAGTCAAGATGAAAGTCGTTGAGGTGAAACACCCACTGGTTAAACATAAGATCGGTCTTATGCGTGAAGGTGATATCAGCACTAAGCGTTTTCGTGAATTGGCAACCGAAGTTGGTA
Source organism: Photobacterium malacitanum (assembly GCF_900185615.1). Classification (GTDB taxonomy): domain Bacteria; phylum Pseudomonadota; class Gammaproteobacteria; order Enterobacterales; family Vibrionaceae; genus Photobacterium; species Photobacterium malacitanum. Next base: position 59,727 of record NZ_FYAK01000015.1, on the reverse strand, counting down.
GCCTATTAACGTATGAAGCGACTTCAGACTTCGAAACAGAAAAAGTGATGATCGAAGGTTGGAATGGTCCAGTTGAGATTGATCAGCTAAAGGGTAAAAAAGTGACGGTAGTACCTATTCTTCGTGCTGGTTTAGGCATGATGGATGGTGTATTAGAGCATATGCCAAGTGCACGTATTAGTGTTGTTGGTATCTACCGTGATGAAGAAACGTTAGAGCCAGTACCATACTTTAATAAATTAGCGTCACATATCGATGAGCGTATTGCATTGGTTGTTGATCCAATGTTAGCAACTGGCGGTTCAATGATCGCAACGCTTGATTTATTAAAAGAGCATGGCTGTACGCAATTTAAAGTATTGGTACTTGTTGCTGCCCCTGAAGGTATTGCAGCATTAGAAAAAGCCCATCCTGATGTAGAGCTATACACAGCAGCTATTGATGAGAAGCTAAACGACAAAGGCTATATTGTTCCTGGCCTTGGTGATGCAGGCGATAAGATTTTCGGTACTAAATAATAATTTTATTGTTTATAGCTGATATAAAAACCGGACTAAGTGAGTCCGGTTTTTTTTTAACTATTAGTTGTGATTGGCAATAAATTATCGTGATAATTACAAATGTTCGGTATCTTCAATTTGAGCATTATCAACCACATTGTTTTCACCTAAATCTTGCGGAAGAATAAGATTTAGTAAGATCGCAACGATGCCACATAAACTGATACCTTGTAAGCTAAACTCACCAATACCAAACGCCATACCACCGATACCAAACACCAAAGTTACTGCAACGATCACTAGATTGCGGGCTTTATGTAAATCAATTTGATTTTTGATTAGTGTATTTAGGCCAACGGTAGCAATGGAACCAAATAATAAAATCATAATGCCGCCCATCACGGGAACAGGAATGGTTTGTAATACCGCACCAAGTTTACCCACAAAAGCCAATACGATAGCGGTAACAGCAGCCCAAGTCATAATCACAGGATTAAACGCTTTGGTTAGCATTACTGCCCCAGTGACTTCTGAATAAGTCGTATTGGGTGGTGCACCAATAAGTGATGCTGCCATGGTGGCAATACCATCGCCAGCCATAGTGCGATGTAGTCCTGGCTTTTTAAGGTAATCTTTACCTGTCACATTTGAAATCGCTAAAATATCACCCACATGTTCGACTGCCGGCGCAATCGCAACCGGGATCATAAATAGCACCGCATTGATATTGAATTCAGGTAGAGTAAAGTTTGGTACTGCAAGCCAACTTGCTTGGATGACTGGTGTAAAATCAATAACCCCAAATCCAAGGCTAGTAATGTAGCCTGCAGTAATACCACCGACAATTGGGATTAATTTTAAAATACCTTTAGCGAACACACTTAAAATAATGGTTACGGTAAGAGAAACAGCAGAGATCCATAATGCGGTATCGTGAGCAATTAATTGAACATCACCACCACCCGTTTTACCGACCGCCATATTAACGGCGGCGGGCGCTAGCCCTAAACCGATAACCATAATCACAGGGCCAACGACAACCGGTGGCAATAGACGATGAATAAAACCAACCCCACGTACTTTAATGATGCCGCCCATGATCACATAGACCACCCCCGCCATCATTAGGCCACCCATGGTGCTAGCAACTCCCCATGTTTGAATGCCATACATCATTGGAGCAATAAAAGCGAAAGATGAGGCCAGAAAAATAGGGACAGAGCGTTTAGTTACGACCTGAAATAAAAGAGTACCAGCACCTGCGCCGAATAAAGCGACATTGGGATCTAAACCGGTGAGTAATGGCACTAGCACCAATGCACCAAAGGCGACAAATAGCATTTGCGCACCTTGAAGAACCTGCATCATGATATGTATTCCTAAGTAAAAAAATCGCGCAATCCTAGCATGTAAGCAAACGGTAGCCTATATGAATAAAAGTCAAAATATACTTGTGATCGTTTAAATTTAGAACGAGTGGCGCTTTATTTGCATGACAATCATTATCTCACAGTCAAAAATGTGAGTTATAAAATTATATTGTCGAAATTGTCGAATGAAATTTACAAACTGTGCGCTATGATACGGCACCAATGATAAAACCTGTTGTCTGTCTTACTAGGTCTATTTTTTGAATTAACCATGAGTCTTACTATGTTGCGATTTGCATTATTATTTTTAGCGGTATTGGCATTGCCAGTACGCGCTGCGACGGTAAATGATCTTTATCAAACCCAGGTTGCTTTGATTGGAAGCGATCAACAAGCTGATCAAGCCGCGCGTGAGCAAGGGCTGGCGAATGTGTTGGTAAAAATATCAGGCAATACTGATATTCTTAATAATCCAGCAATTAAGGCCGCAATTACTAACAGTGGTCGTTATATAAGCCAATTCGGTTATAGCCAAATTGATGGTCAACGTGCGCTTGATCTAAGCTTTGATAAAAATCAGATCAAACAGTTATTGATGCAATCAAAAGCCAGTATTTGGAAAGATCAACGTCCTAATATTTTAGTATGGATGGTTGATAGCGATGGTCAGCAACGTAATATTTTGTGGGATCAATCAACTAACGCATTAGTTAATGATACTAAACAAGCAGCAGATAGCCGTGGATTACCATTAACATTTCCTGTTGGTGATATAACAGATGCAACGGCAGTTAATGTGTCAGATCTGTGGGGTAACTTTATTGATCCAATCGCAGCGGCAAGTCATCGTTATCATGCCAATGGCTTGTTATTGGTTAAAGCACAGCAACAACCTGATGGTACGGTAAGCCTAAATTGGCAATTTTATCCCCAACAACCAAGTAAAATTGCAACAGCAGACACGCAACCTATAACGGGGACTGCATCTGGTACATTGGCACAAACATCGACGCAGATGATCAATAAAGTCACGGATTATTTAGCCAATAAGTATGCCGTGGTATTAGGTGGTGTTGCTGGTGGTAAGGTTAATATTGAAGTTGATAATATTCAGTCAACAGAAGACTTTTTTGCTCTAGAGAAAATGCTGAATAACTTAACTACCGTGGGCAGTGCTAATGCGATGCGAATTAAAGGTAATAGTGTTATTTTTCAATTGAATCTTCAAGGTTCAGAGCAGGCATTCCGTCAAGAGATCAGCCATGATAACCAAGTGAGTCAGGCTCAATCCGGGGTAGCTTTTGCAGCTGATTCGGTACCAACACCCGCCGTGGCACCGACAAGTGCTACAACGACAGCATCAGCGATTACTGCAACAACACCATCATCAGTGACACCATTAACGGTATCGCCACAAAATGTTTATGATTGGAATAGTTAATTTCATTCTGACCTAAATTGAATCGATAGTGCTGATAAGTGCAAAAAAGCCTGAGTATTTATGTACTCAGGCTTTTTTATAGCTGTTTAAATGAGTAAAGGTTAGTCGTGATAACGGGCGTGCTCTTCACGTTCAACTTGTGATAAGCGTTTTAATTTAATTCCCAATTCTTTGGCGCGTAAACGGGAAAAGAGAATATTACTGATAAAGCAAAACGTTACCAATATAAGCTCGATTACTGCGAGACTGCGTTCACCCTCATTAATCGTTATAAGGGTTGCGGCATGGATAAAATAAAACATTAAAATAAAGTTTGCCCATGCATGGGTATAAGGTTTAGCGGCGACCATACCGGCAAAGGGCAATAATAGTGGTGCTATCCATACCAGAGCAATAACAGTGGCAGAGAAGTGTAAGTGAGGAGACAGTAATAATTGCCATGCGCCAACAAAAAGAATTAAACCGCAATGACACAATAGTGCAGATTGACGTGCAAAATAGGTTAAAGGTTGCATTTTGGGCATGAAATGATCCTTTTTAGCCACTTAATTTACATGCAATCGTCGCTAAACGTCGGCCAATAGCTTGAGCAAGTACTATTTCATCAGCGTGGAGCTGTTTGTTAGTGCCATGATTAACATGTGATGCGCCATAAGGTGTTCCACCATGGCTGGTGGTGTGTAATAAAGGCTCAGAATAGGGGATCCCTACCAATAACATGCCATGATGCAATAAGGGTAACATCATTGATTGTAGCGTAGTTTCTTGGCCGCCGTGTAGCGTTGACGATGATGTAAATACGCAAGCTGGCTTACCAATCAAGGTTCCCGATAACCATTCCGTGCTGGTCGTGTCTAAAAAATGCTTCAGTGGCGCAGCCATATTACCAAACCGAACTGGGCTTCCCATTGCTATGGCTGCGCATTGGCTAAGATCATGGTGGTTAACAATGGGATCAGTTGTTTGGTTTATAGCGGCATTGGGAGTCGTTGCTGCTACTGTTGATATGTCGGCAACGGTTCTTAGTACTGCTTCACAGCTATCAATTTGTTCAATACCACGGCCTATATGGCGCGCTAATTGACGAGTATTACCATGCTGGCTGTAATAAAGTACTAAGATTTTAATCATTATAAAATATCCAACACGTGCTCAGGTGGGCGACCCATTGCTGCTTTATCATTATTAACCACGATTGGTCGTTCAAGTAATTTAGGGTGCGATACCATTGCTTCAAATAAAGCCAGATCAGTTAAGCTTGGATCGCTCAGTTGCAACTCTTGGTATTGTTGTTCTTTAGTGCGCATCATTTCACGTACCGTGTTGTAGCCTAATTGACGGTAGAGTTGTTGTAGTTGCTCAACTGTTAGTGGTATGTCTAAGTATTTAATTATAGTTGGATTAATTCCACGTTCAGTGAGTAATGCGAGTGTTTCACGACTTTTTGAACAACGAGGGTTGTGGTAAATAGAAACTGTCATCATGATTCCTTGTTAAATTTGTGAACGTTAAAAAGAAGAACGTAATGCTTCAAATTGCGCTTGTTGAATACGCAATTGATCTAACCGTGCATCATAACGAGCTTGATCGAGCGAACCTAGTGGTGCTTGTTGAGCCGCTTGCGTATAGTTACTAATTGCAAGTTTCCATTGAGCACGTAATGCGGCTAATTCTCCCATCGCGGCAAGCTCACCCGCACGTTGGTTTTGTTTGGCATAATTTTGGGCTAATAACGCCCAACCATTGCTATCATTTGCGTGCTGATAAGTATAGCGAGTAAGTATATTGAGACTGTGTTTATAACGTTTAGCTTCTAACAATACATTGGCTAAATTAAGTTGTAAAACAGTACTTTCTGGTTGATATTGCAATGCTTTTTCTAAGCGTGTAATCGCTTTATCATAATGCTTTTGATACAAATCGATATCAGTCATGGCATCGATATAAAATAAATTATTAGGCTCAGTGGTGAGTAATGGCATCAATAATTGTTGTGCTTTGGCATATTGACCGTTATCAAGGTACACCAATGCTTTACCATAATTGAGTTCTTTGCGTTGGTTTGCCGGCGCTTTTTTGAGCTCTGTATTAAACCAGTTAAGCGCTGATGTTTGACTAAAACCTAGGTTACGCGCCACAATCCGTGATTTTGCTAATAAGTAACGTTCTGACGGTGGCAATTTTACGGCTGAATAATTATTGGCTCGCATGCGACTGTCGGTGATACGTGATTCAGGTAATGGATGGCTAAGTAGCATGGGGGGGAGCGTCGTGGTATAGCGATATTTTTCAGCTAAACGCCCAAAAAAGTGGGGCATTGCTTGAGGATTAAATCCGGCTTTGGCTAGCGTGGCAATACCAATTCGATCGGCTTCTTTTTCATTGCTACGGGTGTGATTGAGCATTCCTTGCATCGATACTGCGGTGGTGGTGTGTAATGCTGCCATACCAGCTTCTGGTGCTGCAACGACTAATAATAGTGAGCCTATCAAGGCTGCCATTGTGGCGGGATTTTTTTGGGCCTGATCTTCTAAAGTTCGCGCAAGGTGTCGTTGAGTGACGTGAGCAATTTCATGGGCAAGCACAGAGGCTAATTCACTTTCTGTTTTAGCGTGCAGAAAGAGCCCTGAATGAACGCCAATATTACCACCAAATAAGGCAAAGGCATTAATGTCATAATTTTGGATCAAGAAAAAGTTAAACGGCGTTTTAACACCATCGGCATTAGCGACTAATTTATGTCCAAGGTCTTGAATATATTCAGATAAAACGGGATCGTTAATAATAGGACGACTGGCACGCATCATGCGCATATACATATCGCCGTATTGGATTTCTTTATCAATCGTTAGTGTCGATGCCGCAGTGGTACCGATATCAGGCAGTAATATGGTATTACTAGCACCGGCTGATAAACTTGTAGTGAGCAAGGCGGCCAGTAAAATAGACCTTGGCGCTTTAGCTAATTGAAACATATTAATAATACAACCACCATGTCGATTAATATAGGATAACGAATAATTATCGATAACCTGTCGCGTTGTTATGACAGCGAATTTAAACTTAGGTTCGCTATCGTGATATTCGTTTGTGGTTATCTCGCTTATTCCTTGCGGTTAAGGTTACAATACGACAATGGATAATCACTGTCACTCTATTGGAATGGAAATCCTCACTCTTGATCTTATGGCCTACCGTTGCCCGTTAGCATTATTGATGGTGAAGCGAAGCTGTAGAGACTTATCGCCAACTCAAAAATTGGTGATTAGAGTTTCACAACCCAGTGCAAAAACGGATATTTTTCGTTATTTACAAAATAATGGATTTACTATTGATATACAGGCTGAAGCGGTTGATCAGTTGGTGATTATTGTGAAAAAAGGACAGTAACGCATGTTGGATATGTTAAAAAGTTGGTATCAACGCCGATTCTCTGATCCTCATGCTGTGAGTTTAATGATCATTCTAGCGGGGGCATTTTTAACCTTATATTTCTTTGGAGGGTTAATTACACCGCTATTAGTCGCAATCGTTTTGGCTTATTTACTTGAATCGCCAGTGGCACGTTTGGCTCAGTTGGGGCTACCGCGAACACTTGCTGTTGCGATTGTATTAATAGTTTTTGCAGGATTAATGATCTTAGCATTATTAGGTTTAGTGCCGACGATTTGGCATCAAATTACTAATTTAAGTGCTGATGTGCCAAAAATGTTTAATGATTTGCAGAGCTACGTTTCCAGTTTGCCTGAGCGTTATCCTGATTTTGTTCAAGCACATCAAGTCACAGTATTTACTGATACTTTACGTGAAAAAGTACTGGCAGTAGGTGGCAGTGTTGTTAAAGGCTCATTATCATCATTAGTTAGTTTAGCGACATTAGGGGTGTATTTGATCCTGGTGCCGTTATTAATTTTCTTTTTACTTAAAGATAAAGACACTATTTTGCGGTCATTTATTGGAGTGCTACCTAAAAATCGGCGTTTAGCCACTAAGGTTAGTGCTGAAATGAACCAGCAAATCTCTAATTATATTCGCGGTAAAGTGATTGAGATATTTATTGTTGGTATCGCAAGTTATATCGTTTTTGCGGTTATGGGACTTCAATATGCGGTACTGTTGGGGGTATTGGTTGGTTTATCGGTATTAATACCTTATATCGGTGCCGCTGCAGTTACAGTACCCGTTGCAATGGTTGCTTTATTTCAATGGGGCTGGACACCTGACTTTTGGTGGTTATTAGTCGCTTACGGTATTGTGCAAATTTTAGATGGTAATGTATTAGTGCCGATACTGTTTTCTGAAGCGGTTAATCTGCATCCTGTGGCCATTATTGTTGCAGTGTTAGTGTTCGGTGGGCTGTGGGGATTCTGGGGGGTATTTTTTGCGATTCCATTAGCTACCCTCGTCAAAGCAGTATGGGGAGCATTAGTGATGAAAGACACTGTGCCGCCAGTGAATTACTGATTTTTACCATGACTCATCGCTAAACAAAAAGGCCGCTAATGGCCTTTTTTGCTGTTATGGTGTGAGAGGTTATTGGTTGAGATAATCCAATACCACTTGGTGGTGATCTTTGGTTTTAAATTTATTAAACACGTGCTCAATGTTGCCATGCTCATCAATTAGAAAACTGATGCGGTGTAGACCATCATAAATTTTCCCCATGAACTTTTTCTCGCCCCAGACGCCAAATTGATCTGCAACAGCATGATCTTCATCAGATAATAACGTGAAGTTAAGGTTATCGCGCTCAATAAATTTAGGTAACCGCTTAACTGGATCAATACTGATACCTAATACAACCACGTTATGTGCATCTAGTTCTGCTTTACTATCGCGTAAGCCACAAGCTTGAACCGTACAGCCAGGGGTCATTGCTTTAGGATAGAAATAAACCAGTACTTTTTTACCGTTGAAGTCAGTTAAACTGACGGGTTGGTCATCTTGATTAAGCAAAGTAAAAGTCGGGGCGAGCATTCCTGCTGTTAGAGTATTCATGCAGCTGTCCTTTTAATAAGTTTAAGATAATAACAGGTGTTGTTAGATCGAACTTTGTGGAATGGACGATTAATGGTGGCCAATAAAATTAACCGTACCATGTGCGTTTAATTGCTCACAAAGTGCTTCATATTCTTCTTGTAGACTGACTAAATTACAATCTTCGGGTAAATTGGTGCTGATTTGCAACACTAATTGATTATCGATATCAGCATGGCCACTTTCAATGGTATTGGCACTTAAGGTTGATATATCAATTGTTCGACTGGCCATAAAATGGGTGAAATGTTTTATCAGCCCAGGGCTATCTTTGGCTTCAATGTGAAAATCAGCCGTATATGGAAAGAAACGGGCAATATGTTTATTGGTGCGTTTCATCACCGTGATTAAATCATGCTCTTGGCCTTTAAGAGGCAATGTTGATTCAATTCTAGAGATGGCATTGCTATTGCCAGAAAGCAGCATAATCAAGGTAAATTCAGAGCCAAAAAGAGCAATTCGACTATCAATGATATTACAGCCACTGTGCGCGACAAGATGAGTGAGCTCATCGGTGATACCTGGACGATCAGTACCTACTGCTGTTATTACGAGATAATGTTCCATATTTAGCGCCATTTTTCGTGATCATTATTAGCATGTTAGCACAGAGTGATTATTCAAAAGAGCGCAAATTAGGATCAATAATCACAAAGTTTTTTATTATAATTGTATGGTTAGCAATAGTAATCGCTCAAAAAGATTTGTTTTTGGTGTTAGAAACGTTAAACATTAACAACAACTTTAAAAGGAATACGATAAAGCGTGCCAGTTAACGGTTTTCAGTCACCCTTTGCTTGAGTTTATAGTCATGCAAAAGTACCATGACTTAAAACTAGCTATATACCGTAACCATTCTTATTGATTGGTTGTTAATGTTGTTAGCTTTGAATCGTTACGATATATAACAAAGGGAGACAAATATGTTTTCAGGAAGCATGGTTGCATTATTGACACCATTTGATTCTTCAGGTGAAGTTGATTACATCGGCCTACAGAAGCTAGTTGATTACCATATTGACGCGGGCACCAAGGCGATTATTTCGGTTGGAACAACGGGAGAGTCGACAACATTAACCGTTGATGAGCAAGTTAAAGTTGTTTTAAAAACCTTAGAATACGTTGATGGACGCGTGCCTGTTATCGCTGGTACCGGTGCTAATGCAACCCATGAAGCAGTAACGATAACTAAATTGTTTTCTGGGACGGGCATTGCGGCCTGCCTAAGTGTGACACCGTACTATAATAAACCGACACAAGAAGGTTTATATCAGCATTATAAAGCGATTGCAGCAGCGACCGATATTCCACAAATTTTATACAATGTGCCAGGTCGTACTGCGGTTGATTTACAGCCTGAAACCGTGGCGCGATTAGCGAAGCTTGACAATATTATTGGTATTAAAGACGCAACAGGTGATATTACGCGCGTCAAAAAAACACGGGAACTTTGTGGCGCAGATTTTATCCAACTAAGCGGTGATGATGCGACAGCTGTTGATTTTGTTGCAGAAGGTGGTCATGGGGTTATTTCTGTTACCGCGAATATTGCTGCAGCAGAGATGGCAACAATGTTTGATTTAGCTTTAGATGGTAATATTGAAGCAGCCCAAGAAATAAACCAACGCTTGATGCCATTACATACCAAACTGTTTGTTGAAGCGAATCCAATTCCTGTGAAATGGGCCGCTCACCAGATGGGATTAATTGAACACGATAACTTACGACTTCCGCTTACTGTTTTAAGCGAATCACAGCAGCCTATTGTTAAACAAGCACTTATTGAAGCTAACGTATTGTAATACATTGCCATTAATTGAGTGATTGTAACAATCAAGGAGCGCAGGAGCATAAATGAATTATAAATACCGGCTAGCATTAGCCGCTGTCGTAGTGACAAGCATAACAGCATGTTCTAGTGGTGCAGATAGTCGCCGCCAGGCAGCGCAAGATTTTAATTATCTTGATACGCCAGCACTTGAAAGTTGGACGTTGCCAGCAGGTGCTCAACCTTTTAGTAATACTAATTACACTATCCCACAACGTGTTTATAAGGGAGAAGTTGGTACTAAGGTTGATATTCGTCCACCGCTGCAGGTACTAGAGTTGATCCCTGGTGTCACTTCAGCAATTGATGGTCAAGGCGTAACCTTGTTTATGCCGTCATCAAATGAGTTAATGAAGATCTGGCGTGTGACTCAGCAGCTAATTGCTGATAATAAAGTCGGTATTGTAAAACAAAGTGCTGATCGTATAGATACTGATTGGGTTTCTTGGACTAATGAAGACGAAGATACCAAGATCAGTAGCCGCTATTCGATTGAAAAATCACCGAACATCAACAGTTACCGTATTACATTAACTGATTGGCGTGAAGACGGTAAAGTTAAGCCTGTTAGTGCTGATAATAAGCGCCGCTATAGCATTTTAATGACCAATTTAGTGATGGCGAAATACGATAATATGGTTCGTGAGCAAGCACGTATTGCTGCCGCTGAGCAATTGAAAAACGTGCCTATTATGATGGGTACGGATCGTAGTGGTTTGCCGATTATTATTGCCCGCGCTCCTTATGATGATATGTGGGAACGTTTACCTGTTATGTTGCAAAAACTGGGCTTTACGGTTGAAGATCGTAATCGCTCACAAGGTTTGATCGATGTTAAATACCGTCAACCAGATGATGCATTTTGGACTAAGCTTGGCACCAAGCCAATGAACTTAACCAATGATAAGTATCGTATTTTGGTGGGTGATCTCGGTAACCGTACTTCATTAAATATTACTGATAATGATGGTAAGCCAGTAACAGAGTCAGTATTAAACTCAATTGCTCCCGTATTTGGTGCTGCTTTTGCTAAATAACTAATTTGTTACTTTGGTTATTAAAAAACCGCTTTAGTGAATCACTAAAGCGGTTTTTTTATTGGAAATTAATAACTAATCAATTATTAACTCATTATTTAATTTCAACACCTTGGGCTTGTAAATCTGCATGGTAAGAAGAACGTACAAATGGACCACAAGCGGCATGTGTAAAGCCAAGATCAAGTGCAATTTGTTTTAATTCGTCGAACTCTTCTGGTGGCACGTAGCGTTCAACCGGCAAATGGTGGCGACTTGGTGCTAAGTATTGACCGAGCGTTAGCATGGTGACACCGTGAGCGCGAAGGTCTTTTAATACTTGAATGATCTCTTCTTTTGTTTCACCTAACCCCATCATTACGCCTGATTTTGTCGGTACAGTTGGGTGAATCTCTTTAAATTTCTTTAACAGATCTAGCGACCATTGGTAATTAGCCCCAGGGCGAGCTTTACGGTATAAACGAGGAGCTGTTTCAAGGTTATGGTTAAATACATCAGGTGCAGTATCACGGAAAATATCTAATGCACGATCCATACGACCACGGAAATCAGGCACTAAGGTTTCAATGTGAATTTGAGGGCTTTTAGCGCGAATATCATTAATGCAATCAACAAAATGTTGAGCACCACCATCACGTAAGTCATCACGATCGACAGAAGTGACAACCACATAACGTAGTTTCATGTCGGCAATGGTTTGCGCTAGATGACTTGGTTCTTCTGCGTTGGGTGGTAATGGACGACCATGAGCAACATCGCAAAATGGACAGCGGCGAGTACAAATAGCACCTAAAATCATAAAAGTAGCTGTGCCATGATTAAAACATTCAGCTAAGTTTGGACAAGAGGCTTCTTCACATACAGAGTGGAGATTGTTTTTGCGCAGCGCAGACTTAATTTCTTGAATGCGCTTACTGTCAGATGGCAGTTTTATTTTCATCCATGAAGGTTTACGTAGCACCTCTTTGGGTGCTTCTTCTTGGGCAACATTACGCACCGGAATCAATGCCATTTTATCAGCATCGCGGTATTTAACGCCTTGTTCAATTTTAATTGGTTTGCTCATAGTTGATTGCTTTCCGTCATCCACTCGACGTGTGAGTAGTCGAGTAATTTTGTTAATTCTTCAATGAGTACCGGCTGAACTTCCATCAGTTCATTGGGGCCATTTAATAACGCAGTTTGCGTCATTTCCATTCCAGCGTAACCACACGGGTTAATTCGCTCAAAGGGGGCCAAGTCCATATTTATATTAAGTGCCAGACCATGAAAAGAGCAGCCGCGCCTGATCCGTAATCCTAATGAGCATATCTTGCGATTGTCGACATACACACCAGGAGCATCAGGGCGAGCATTAGATGTAATCCCAAATTGAGATAAGGTATTAATAACTGTGTTTTCGATGTGGCTGACTAAGTCACGAACACTGAGTTTTTTTCTGCGTAAATTAATCAATATATAAGCAACTTGCTGACCAGGACCATGATAGGTTACTTGGCCACCACGATCACTTTGCACCACTGGAATATCACCGGTATTGAGCAGGTGTTCTATTTTTCCAGCTTGGCCTTGAGTAAAAACCGGGTGATGCTCAACCAACCATACTTCATCGGCAGACATGTCGGTGCGGTCGTTAGTGAACTGATGCATAGCATCAAAGGTAGCTTGATAATCACAACGGCCCAGATTTCTAATAATAAGAGAAGTTTGCAAATTTGTGCCTATTTATTGATATAACGCAAAGCGCCATTGAATGGCTGTGAACTGAGCTATTATACCTAAACTGTTAAAAGATGCATGATTAACCAGTTATTCACTTATTATTAATATATTTGACAATAATATTGTGGGTATATAAAAGAGTAGAAAAGGGCAGTGATGATGAAAATGAAATATAAAAAAATGGCGACTAAGAGATAGTCGCCATTGGCTGTAGCATCGGGTTGTTATAGTACAACACGCACAATATCGATAGCGCCAAGTTCTTTGTATAGCGTTTCAATTTGTTCAACATTGGTTGCGTTAACAGTTACAGAGACTGCGGTATAAGTCCCTTTGCTGCTTGGCTTTGTCGTTGGAACGTAATCGCCAGGAATTGTTTTTTGAATAACTTCAACAACAAGATCAGCCAATTCTGGTTTATTCTCACCCATAACTTTAAAGGCAAAGCTACAAGGGAATTCAAGTAAATCTTTAAGTTTTGGTTGCTCTTTATTTAAATCTTGCATAATAGAACTCCAAGGTTCGAGTTTTTCTGGTTTTACACCGTGGTATAGATCACAAATCACGGTAATATGCAGGCATCTTAATGCGTCAGTAGCTGGAAAACAAGGTTGTGATTATCTTGGTTATTGGAAAATGTGTATGCAGGCTTGTAAACCTAAACAAGCTGCTTGTTGGCAGCTTGTTTATTTAGGTTGGTGGATGTTATTACAATAGCTTAAAACCAGCTCTGGATAAGCATTTCAACATAATCAACTAAGCGGCTGAAGAAGCTGCCTTGTTTTACTTCTGTCAATGCAACTAATGGGTATTGGGCGATATCTTTATCACCTATGCGGTAATACAACGTACCCATCACTTCACCTTTTTTTATTGGTGCTTTAAGCTCTTTAGTTAACACGAAGCTTGCTTTTAAGTCTTTCACTTGGCTACGAGGGATGGTGACATAAGTATTTTCATTAACACCCAGATCAACCTTGTCAGCATTACCCATCCAGACTTTTTCTGTCACAAAGGTTTGATCTTTTTTATACGGTGTTAGTGTGGTGAAGAAGCGAAAGCCATAGGTTAATAACTTTTTACTTTCTGCAAGGCGAGCATGTTTACTTGCTGTACCCATTACTACGGAAATAAGGCGCATGTTGCCTTCTGTTGCCGTGCTCACCAAGCTGTAACCAGCATTGTCAGTATGGCCAGTTTTTAAGCCATCAACATGCATGCTTTGATCCCATAATAAACCGTTACGGTTATATTGGGTGATACCGTTATAGGTGAATGATTTTTCATCATAGATCTTAAATTCATTTGGCAGATCATGAATTAATGCCCGTGTAAGAACAGAAAGATCATAAGGTGTCGTGTATAAATTTGGGTTATCGAGGCCATGCACATTAGTAAAGTGGGTTGACTTCATACCTAGGTTTTTTGCCCAGCTATTCATTAGCTCAACAAAAGATTGTTGTGAGCCAGCAATATGCTCAGCCATGGCAACACAAGCATCATTACCAGAATCAACAATAATACCGCGATTTAAATCAGAGACTTTAACTGTTTTACCCACTTCTAAGAACATCTTTGATGATCCTGGGAAGTTTTTAGCCCATGCATTTTTACTGATAACGACATTGTCATCAGGAGAAATATTGCCATTTTTAATTTCTTGACCAATAACATAGCTGGTCATTATTTTAGTTAGACTGGCAGGCGCTAATTTTTCATTTTGGTTATGACCAGCAATGATTTTGCCTGAGTTGTAGTCAACAAGAATATAACCTTTAGCCGCAATTTGTGGAGCTTCAGGTACTACTGCTGGGGATGCAGCAACAGTAGCTGAAGCTAACAGAGTGGCAGAGATGGCTACAGAACGGAAAAGCACAGCGGTTTTTTTCATGATATATCTAACTTTAATTAATCTGTGGCGAAAAAGTGGGCTCACTATAACAGATAACACATAGGCAATCAGTGCTTGAACGGAAGTTTCCACAGTTCTGACATTGAGAAATAAACTTTAGTAGAGGTGAGGGTGTTATAGCTAAGGACAATAAAAAGCCTATAGTTGCATTGTTTAAGCAATAAACTATAGGCTTTTAGTATGATTACAAAATAATGATAAGGGTCACTTAGCGTTTTTCAGTGATCATAAATGCTTGCGGGTAATGCTTGTTTTTTACTTGCTTGAGCAATATTTCAGCATCTTTATGATCTAAAAATGGACCTAAGCGAACGCGAAAAATAGCCCTGTCCGCGATCTTTTCAACATCAACACTGGTGCTGTAATGTTGTTTTACTTCACGCTGCATCTGATCCGCTTTTTGTTGGTTATTAACCGCCGCTAGTTGAATAAAATACTGAATAGGAATCGGTGCTTTTTTTATTTCCGCTTTAGTTGATGGTTTTGGTACTGTTATTACTTCAATTTTTACTGGGGCAGTACCATAGCTGATCACACCTAATTTAGATGCAGCAGCCATACTTAAATCAATAATACGGCCATCATGGAATGGGCCACGATCATTAACTCGCACAATCACTGATTTATGATTAAGGGTATTGGTTACACGCACGAAACTTGGTAACGGTAAGGTTTTATGCGCTGCTGTCATTGCAAACATATTATACACTTCACCATTAGCGGTTTTATGACCATGAAATTTTTCGCCATACCATGAAGCAAATCCTGTTTCAGTATAGCCTTTAGGATTTTTTATAATATGGTAGCGTTTGCCGCGTAGAGTATAGTCTTTATTACCACCACGACTATAAGGTTCGTAGTGAGGGGTAATTAATTTTACTTTTGAAAAATCAGGAACAACCTTAGGGGCACGATCATCTTTAAGGGAATAGCGTCCAGCATTAGGGTCATCGGTATTAGGTTTCGCGACTTGAGCTGGCTTAGTGGTTGTATTTGGCTTCGTTTGTGGCTGTTGGGTTTGTTCAGGCGAAGAACTACACCCAGCAAGGATCAGGAAAAAAATTACAAATAGTGAACGCATTTATTAGGTCGCCTTAGACAACATTTTTCGATGAGTGTGAATAGACATCAGAATACCAAAACCAGCCATAAGAGTAACCATTGAGGTACCACCATAACTGACTAAGGGAAGCGGAACACCTACAACAGGCAATAATCCACTTACCATTCCGATATTAACAAAAATATAAACAAAGAAGCTGAGTACGATACTGCCCGCCATCATTCGCCCAAATGCAGTTTGAGCACGGCTTGCTAGTAACAATCCACGTCCAAGCACAAATAAATACATTGCTAATAAACCAATAACACCTGCTAATCCCCACTCCTCGGCAATCACCGCGAAAATGAAGTCAGTATTACGCTCAGGAACAAACTCTAATTGTGATTGGGTACCATGGAGCCAGCCTTTACCAGTGATTCCTCCTGAACCAATAGCTATCTTTGATTGAATAATATGATATCCCGCACCAAGAGGGTCTGACTCAGGATTAAATAAGGTCATTACTCTTGTGCGTTGATAGTCATGCATCAGAAAGAACCATAACACAGGAATAAAGGCACCGAGTAATACCAATGCACCAATTATCACTCGCCAGCTAATTCCTGACAGAAACAGAACAAATATCCCCGATGCGGCGATCAGAATGGATGTACCAAGATCAGGTTGCTTAGCAATTAGGATGGTAGGGGTGAAAATCATCACTAATGCAATAAAAATATGTCGAAAAGCGGGGGGGAGCGGGCGATTACCAATAAAACGTGCCACCATTAACGGTACCGCTAGTTTTATCAGTTCTGATGGCTGAAAACGAATAAAGCCTAAATTAAGCCACCGTTGTGCACCTTTAGAGACTTCTCCAAATGAAAGCACACTAATTAACATTACTAAGCCGATACCAAATAAATACGGTGCCCATGCCTCATAGTGACGCGGTGCTATTTGTGCTAATAACAACATTACCCCAAGCGATAATCCCATTCTTATCGCTTGGCGTTCCATCATCGGCATACTTTGGCCACTGGCACTGTACATGATCACTAATGAGAAACTCATGATAGCGAGTAAGCCTAATAACAACGGAATATCGATATGTAAGCGATCACTTAGTGTTGGCTTTTGGCCCGTTGTTGCCATGATGCTCATTAACGTACCTCTGCGGTTGCTTTTATTGGTGACACTACTGGTGACGGTATGTTGGCAGGAGATTCTATCAACATATGATCAAAGATTTGGCGTGCAATCGGTCCGCCATTACTTGAACCACCACCGGCATTTTCTAGTACCATAGCAACCACAACTTGAGGTTTTTCAAATGGTGCAAAAGCAGTAAAGAGTGCATGGTCTCGTAAATGCTCTTCAAGTTCATCGGCATCGTATTTTTGGTTTTCAGCTAAACCAAAGACTTGCGCAGAGCCTGACTTACCACCTGCTTGATAAGGAGTATCGTAAAATGCTTTACGTGCAGTACCACGGCTACCATATAATACTCGGTGCATACCTTCGCGGGCGATTTCCCACGTTTGAGGGGTTACACCTGTGATCGGTGGAAAGTTTTCAAATTCAGCCGGTGCTTCTACTTTGTTATCAATAATATTTTTAAGTAGATGTGGGCGATGAACAATGCCATTGTTGACTAACACTGAGGTTGCTTTGGCTATTTGTAATGGTGTCGCAGTCCAATACCCTTGTCCAATTCCAACAGGAATAGTATCGCCTTGATACCAAGGGCGCTTATGGCGTGCTTGTTTCCATTCACGGGTTGGCATATTAGCTTTACTTTCTTCGTGAATATCAATGCCGGTGTATTCACCATAACCAAATTTATTCATCCACGTTGATAGTCGATCAATACCCATGTCATAGGCAACTTGATAGAAGTAAGTATCGACAGACTCTTCAATCGCTTTATAGATATTGACTCGGCCGTGACCCCAACGTAACCAGTCACGGAATTTACGACTGGTTGAATTAGGAATTTGCCACCAACCGGGATCATTACGGGTGGTGTTAGGTGTAATAACGCCTTCGGTTAATGCTGCAACAGCAATTAAGGGCTTAACCGTTGATGCTGGCGGATAAATGCCAAGCGTAACGCGGTTAACCAATGGTCGATCAGGGTTATTTAATAATGCGTTGTATTTTTTACTGGAGATGCCGCGCACAAATAAATTGGGATCATAACTTGGGCTTGAGACCATAGCTAAAATCGCATCATCTTTAGGATCTAACACTACAATTGAGCCGCGTTTGTGCTTAATGATCTCTTTGCCAGTTTCAGGATCAATTTTACGTTCAGTTAATAAGTTTTGAACATATTGCTGAAGCTTAATATCAATATTGATCTTGATATCTTTACCAGGAATCGGCGGAATATATTTTAAAGTGCGAATAACACGGCCGCGACTATTAACTTCAACTTCTTGATAGCCTGATGTGCCGTGTAACAGCTCTTCATAATAACGTTCAAGACCGAGCTTACCGATATCTCGAGTCGCTTTGTAATTACTGAGCTGTCCTGCTTTATCTAGCTTTTTAAGGTCACGATCGTTAATTTTAGCCACGTAACCAAGTACATGGGTTAAAGTATCACCATATGGATAATAACGTTTTAGGTGTGCTTTAACTTCAACACCGGGAAGCCGATGTTGATTAACCGAAAACAGTGCCACTTGTTTTTCATTGAGGTGATCAAGGATCGGCACTGATTTAAAACGACGAGTACGACGACGTTCTTTTTGGAAATTAGCAATGTCTTCATCAGTAATGCCCATGATCTGTTTCAGATCTGCAAAAGTTTGATCAAGTTCAGAGACTTTTTCTAGTGTAATTTCAAGGCTGTAGATAGGTCTATTTTCAGCTAATATCACCCCGTTACGGTCGTAAATTAAGCCGCGATTAGGGGATACAGGGACAATTTTAATACGGTTATCATTGGAGCGGGTTTGATAGTCCTGATGCTGTTCAACTTGAATATGAAACAGGTTGAATAGTAGCAAGCCTACAAGTATGGCGATGCCAATAAATGAGACAAGAGCTCGACGAAAAAACAATGCCGACTCAGCGCGATGATCGCGGATCTGGGTTCGCTTTTGTCTCATTGATGATTATTCCCTGTGGTACGGATGGTTAGCCGTGACACTCCATGCACGGTATAAGCTTTCAGCCATTACCACACGCACTAATGGGTGTGGTAGCGTGAGTGGTGATAATGACCAGCTTTGTTCTGCCGCTGCTTTACATGCAGGAGAAAGTCCTTCAGGTCCGCCGATCAAAATTGATACATCGCGGCCATCTAGTTTCCATGCATCCAATTGTTGTGCCAATTGTCCGGTATCCCAGCGTTTACCGGGAATATCCAGTGTGACAATGCGGTTGCCTTTCGCAACTGCAGCTAACATTGCTTCGCCTTCTTTTTGCAGAATGCGAGCAATATCAGCGTTTTTGCCACGCTTTCCTGCTGGAATTTCAATTAATTCCAGTGGCATATCTTTGGGGAAGCGGCGGCTATATTCTTTATAACCCTCCTCAACCCATTTTGGCATTTTAGTACCAACAGCAATCAGTTGAAGCTTCATGATCAATTAGCTCCAAAGCTTCTCCAGTTGGTATAGTTCACGTGCATCTTCTTGCATGATATGCAGCATAACATTACCCATATCCACGATAACCCATTGACCTTCTTTTTCGCCACTGATGCCGAATGGAGGAAAATCAACTAATTTAGTTTCTTTGTTTACGTGATCAGCAATAGATGCCACGTGACGGTTAGATGTACCAGTACAGATAACCATAAAATCGGTGATGCTTGATTTACCGCGAACATCAATAGTTACGATATCTTGTGCTTTAATGTCGTCAATTTTATCAACAATGAAATCGTGTAGTTCTTGTACCTGCAAAGGGATTCCCTCACTTGAGTGTTAGTATAGTAGTGGCCGAATGACGCTATAAGTAGCATCGGTAATGTCAAATAGACATACTGACCATGAATTGTGCCGCAGTATACCATGCTCTTATCAGACCGCGATAAGAGGACAAGGTTCAGACGGTATTTTTTCACATGTTTGTGGGACGATTTAGTCCAAATAAGTAAAAAGTCGCGATTTTGACCTGTATTGAGCCTACTTCATCGGTTGTAAATGGGTTGGAACACCACACATTTCAGCACATAAACAACTCAAGGCAGACCATGGCTGAGTGTCGTAGTCAGTTTTGACTTGAATTTCTAATAGCGTTAGCTGGTGAATAATTGTCACTAAGGTCGCCAGCGGTAGTCGATGTAATGCGCCAATATACATTTCACGACGATTTTGCCACACTCTAAATTGCTCAAAAATTAGGTTTAAAGGGGTGCCTTTTTTGCCCATTTCTTGCATTTTATACAGTTGAGTTAGTTCTCGTTGTAAAGTACGCAATAAAATCGTTGCTTCAACCCCTTCAGCTTGCAATTGCCGTAATATTCGCTGGCTGCGTTTTGCTTGTCCGGCTAATAGCGCATCAATCAATTGAAATGGGGTGTAGTGATTATGACGACTTAATGCTTCTTGTAAGCGCACTATCGTCAGTATGCCATCAGGGTAAAGCAACACTAACTTATGTAAGCTTTGCGATAATGCCAGTAAATTACCTTCATGCCATTGGGCTAGCATTTGTACCGATTCATGATCGGGCTTTAAGCCTAATTGCTGACAGCGGCTTTGAATAAAGCGCGGCATTTGGCGTGGATCAGGCGTATTACACGGTACATACAAGCCAATATTATCAAGCGCTTTAAACCATTTGGTCGTTTCTTGTTTTTTATTAATTCTAGGGCCGGTAAGTATTAATAAAATATCAGGATTTAAGGCGTTAATAACTTCAATTAATGCTTTAGCTTGATTAGCATTTAAGCCAGTTTCAGCAATTTCAAGTTCGATAATTTGTTGCGCTGAAAATAAGCTCATCGCCTGGCAGCAATCTAACACCGCATTCCAATCGATACTGCTATCGATAGTAAAGGCATGGCGTTCGAGAAAGCCTTGTTGGTGAGCGATAAGCTTAATACTATCGCCCGCTTCTTGTTTTAATAACAGCTCATTACCAAACAGTAAATAAGCCTGACGCAGGCCTTTTGTTAGCTGCTGCGTCAGTTGTTCTGGGTAGACTCTCATTGCGCGTTGTGATCTTGTTTTTTATGTATAACCGCAGGTGTAGTCGTGATGGTGGTAGTGCTACCATCTTTGATTGAGACTTTTTGGTTATGCAAAATCTGGTTTAATTCAGCATTTAATTTATCTTCTTCCATCTTATTAAAGACAGTGGTTAGACGTGCGAGTTTACGCATGATTTGTTGTGCTGCTTGCTCACGCATCACATTAATTAACTCATCACGCTCTACAGATTTCGCGAGTGCTGAAAGTGGGTTATCTAAGAAAGTACGCGTAACTTTAGTGCTAAATTGCTCAATACCTTGATTTGGAATAGTGACGGTATAGTTAACGGTTAAGGTTAAATCATATTCTGCTTTACCGTTATTTTGGTATAACGATAACGTACTATCGCCGGTTGATTCACTGGTGATGTTAAGGTTTGGTACTGTTGCTGCTGGTTTTACTTCTTCAATACCATGCAGTTTAAATTGGTATTTCACCATACGGGTTAATTTACCGTAGGGGTCAAAACTGGTTAATGATAATTTAGCAATTCCCTCTGGTAGCATGTAGTTACCACGAAGGTGAAAACCACAAGAAGCTGTTGTAAGCGCGAGAAGAGTAATGATAAGTAGTCGAGTTAGGCTGTTGGCCGAGAAAAAACTTTTCACGAAAGTCAGCTCCTTGAAATAAAAGAAGGTGCGCTAGGCGCAAAATTAAAGATGACTGTAATTATAAAGATCCCCGCAAAAGCGGGGATCTTGAGGTTATTGTCAATGTTAGCGAGCTAACACAGTAACCTTGATTAGTTTGCTACGATATTCAGCAGTTTACCTGGTACATAAATAACTTTACGTACGGTATTGCCATCAGTAAAGCGTGTTACGCCTTCTTCTGCCATAGCAAGTGCTTCTACTTGCTCTTTGGTTGCATCTGCCGCTACGGTTAATTTAGCACGTAGTTTACCGTTAACTTGCACAATAATCAGCTTTTCATCTTCAACCAATGCCGCGGCATCAGCTTGTGGCCATACGGCATGGTCAATGTCTGTTTGACCAAGTGCTTGCCACATTTCAAAACAGATATGCGGTGTCATTGGGTAAAGCATCGTTACAATCGCTTTTAGTGCTTCATCAAGAATAGCACGATCTTGTGCTGATTCTTGTGGCGCTTTAGCAAGCTTGTTCATTAATTCCATGATTGCAGCAATCGCGGTATTGAATGTCTGACGACGGCCAATATCATCGCTTACTTTAGCAATTGTTTTATGGATATCACGACGCAGTGCTTTTTGATCGCTGCTTAGTGCTGTGGTATCAACGGCAGTCGCTTGCCCTTTTTCTGCATGTTCACGTACAAGTTTCCAAACACGTTTAAGGAAGCGGTTAGCACCTTCAACGCCAGATTCTTGCCATTCAAGTGTCATGTCAGCAGGAGATGCAAACATCATAAATAGACGTACAGTATCTGCGCCGTATTTGTCGACCATTTCTTGTGGGTCGATACCGTTGTTTTTAGACTTAGACATTTTGATCATGCCTGAGTGCTCAACGTTGTGACCGTGAGAATCAACAGCTGAAGTGATACGACCTTTACCATCGCGCTCAACCGTTACATCTGTTGGTGCAACCCACTCTTTACCACCTTTGTCTGTGGTGTAGAAGAATGCATCAGCAAGCACCATGCCTTGACATAGTAGTTGCTTGAACGGCTCGTCAGAGGTTACGTAACCTGCATCACGAAGCAATTTGTGGAAGAAGCGAGAGTACAGTAAGTGCATACATGCGTGCTCAATACCACCAATGTATTGGTCTACAGGTAGCCAGTAGTTCGCTTTTTCTGGATCTAGGATATCGTCAGCTTGTGGTGAACAGTAACGTGCGTAGTACCAAGAAGATTCCATGAAGGTATCAAAGGTATCTGTTTCACGTAATGCTGGCTCACCGTTAAAGGTGGTTTTCGCCCACTCTTTATCAGCTTTAATTGGACTGGTTACGCCATCCATTACCACGTCTTCTGGCAGAATGACTGGTAGTTGATCTGCAGGTACTGGGTGAACTTCACCATCTTCAGTGGTTACCATTGGGATTGGTGCGCCCCAGTAACGTTGACGAGATACGCCCCAGTCACGTAGACGGAAGTTAACTGTCTTTTTGCCTTTGCCTTCAGCTTCAAGTTTGGTTGCAATTGCATCGAATGCTTGTTGGAAGTTTAGGCCATCGAACTCACCAGAGTTGAATAGGATACCTTTTTCAGTGTATGCCGCTTCAGAAATGTCAGCATCGCTACCATCTTCAGGCTTGATAACCGCCATGATGTCGATGTTGTACTTAGTCGCAAATTCAAAATCACGTTGATCGTGCGCAGGTACTGCCATTACCGCACCTGTGCCGTAATCCATCAGTACGAAGTTTGCTACGTATACTGGCACTTCACGACCATCTAGTGGGTGGATAGCTGTTAGGCCAGTATCCATGCCTTTCTTTTCCATCGTTGCAAGATCAGCTTCTGCAACTTTGTTATTACGGCATTCGTGAATGAAATCTGCAAGTTCAGGGTTATTTTCTGCCGCTTTTGCCGCCAGTGGGTGACCTGCTGCAATGCTAACAAAAGTAACACCCATAAGAGTATCTGGGCGAGTTGTGTAAACTTCTAGATCGTCTTGACCTTTAACGTTAAACGTTAGCTCCACACCTTCAGAGCGGCCGATCCAGTTACGTTGCATGGTCTTAACCATCTCAGGCCAGCCATCAAGGGTATCAAGATCGTCAAGTAGCTCTTGCGCATACTCAGTGATCTTAATGAACCACTGTGGAATTTCTTTTTGTTCAACAGGGGTGTCACAACGCCAGCAACAACCGTCTTCTACTTGTTCGTTAGCCAGTACTGTTTGGTCGTTAGGGCACCAGTTTACAGAAGATGTCTTTTTGTAAACTAAACCTTTGTTGTACAGTTTAGTGAAGAACTCTTGTTCCCAACGGTAGTACTCAGGAGTACAAGTTGCGAATTCACGGTTCCAATCGTAACCAAAACCTAATAATTTAAGTTGGTTCTTCATGTATTCGATATTTTCGTAGGTCCACGGTGCAGGAGCAGTGTTATTTTTTACTGCTGCGTTCTCTGCTGGAAGACCAAATGCATCCCAACCAATTGGCTGCATGACATTTTTGCCTTGTAAGCGTTGGTAGCGAGAGATAACATCACCGATAGTGTAGTTACGCACGTGACCCATGTGCAAGCGACCACTTGGGTACGGGAACATAGAGAGACAGTAGAATTTTTCTTTATTAGGATCTTCACTAACAACAAAGGTCTTATTGTTATCCCAATGTTCTTGAACTTTTTGTTCAATGTCCTGTGGACGATATTGTTCTTGCATCGATGATATCCAGAATTTTGTGAGTTTAATACAAACACATTCATTGTAATCGACATAGGATAACCAAAGGTAAAGGTGTCAACAATAGCTGATAGCGATTCGGCGACCTTAATCTTGTATTTGGACGTAATTACGTAATTATTTCGTACATTGGCTGAGGATTAATCCCATGACTAAGCAACAAAAGCAGTATGAAGCAGTATTAGAAAAAGTAACTGAAGCGCTTAAGCATAGTCCAGAAGAGCTAAAGAAGTTTTTTAGAATCACTGAGCTGTATGGTAAAGCAGCTAGCGATATGACTAAAGATGAGCTGGCATTGATTGAAGCGTATATTAAAAGCGATCTTAAAACGACCGAGTTGTATGGCAAAGCAGCTAGCGATATGACCAAAGATGAGTTGTCATTAGTGGAAGCTTATGTCAAAAGTGATCTAAAAACGTTTACTGAAGAAGTGAAAAATAGCTCAGAACCTTTCAGTGAAAGTCCGTTTTATAAGTTAGTTAGTGAAAGTATTTGGAAGAATTTAGCTGAAATTACTGATAAGACGCAATTAGAGTGGATTGAAGTGATGGAAGACATTCAACACAAAGGTGTTTATCAAGCTGGTGAACTGGTTGGATTAGGTAATCTAGTGTGTGAGCAATGTGGCCATACACAAATGATCACGCATGTAACACGTATTGAGCCTTGTGTGAAATGTGGTTGTGAGCAGTTTTCACGTTTGCCATTAAACCCGTAATGGGTCGTGTGATTTCTCGCAATTAAAAACGCAGCGCTATCGACGCTGCGTTTTTTTATATATTGAGTCGATGTTTAATAATCTGGTTGCTCAATGGTATCTACGACTACAGCTGCATCTGCAGGCTTAATAGTATTAGCCGGTTTTTGCAGTTGCGACTGCTGTTGTTGAGGGACGGCTTGAGTTGGCTGATAGTTCTGATTAAATTCAGGCAATACGTGATCATAACCTTTGATTTCACGCGTCGCTGCTGTCATTGGCTCATAAGTAAATTTTTGACCTGCCAACGATGCTTCAATCATTGCGCCACCCTTGGTGCGAGTAAAGATAGCAACACCGTTGATGTAGCTTTTAGTCATGTAATCACTACCCGCATTCATACCAGCACCGGCAGTACCAACTTTAGCTGATGCGCCTTCATCTAAGGCTACCGCAGAAGCTTGAGCATCTAATTCTAGACCACCTTCAACAAAGCGATCATAAGCGCGTTTATCTTGAAAGAATAGAATTTCGCTAAAGGCTTGGCCACCAAATTGTAATCCAATCGATAGCTGGTATAACTTAGCAAATCCCATCGCTTTATTGGCTTTAAATACCACCCCTGAGCCGTAAGCACCACCAACCCAAAAGCCACCTTTACCCACAGATGGAAAAACAGCATATCCATAAGCAGAATGGAAAAAAGGTTGTGTTTGTGGGGATTTGTAAAAATGAGCTAATGCATCTTTAGTGTCATTTTGTTGTTCTTGAGCAAGTGCTTGAGTTGATAGCATCAGCATCAATAATGAACATACGCTAATAAATAATTTGTATGGTGCTTTCATTTGTTGTTCCTTATCGTCGCCAGAGGTGGTGTAGACCAGCGGAGTCGCAGCGGTTATTTATCATAAAACTTTAACAAATTAGCCGCAAAAAAAAAGGTGAAGTTATTAACTTCACCTTAGAGTTTATTCTTTTTCTGTCGAGCGTAAGTCACGGAAATGTCCGCGTTTACGTCGAATGAGTAGCCAAGATAACGCTAATGCCCATAAACAGTAACCGTATAATGGCCAACTACCTAAAGTGGTATAAGGTGTCATACCAATGGTTGGTATCACTTTATCTTTTAATACCCCTGTGACAAATTGTGGTAATTCTTTGGTGATATGGCCATTATGGTCAACCACGGCAGTAATACCTGTATTTGTTCCACGTAACAAGGGCTTACCAAACTCTAGCGCTCGCATTTGGGCAATTTCCATATGTTGGAACGGTCCGATTGAGCGCCCAAACCAGGCATCATTTGAAAGGGTAAGTAGTAGCTCCGTTTCTTTGGTGATGTTTTCGCGAATTTGCTCACCAAAAGCAATTTCGTAACACAGTGCCGGTGCAATAGAGTAACCATGGGCTTGAATATTCGGTTGAATATAAGCGCCACGACTAAATGACGACATCGGTAGGTTAAAGAATGGTGCTAACGGACGTAGAATACTTGCAAACGGTACAAACTCCCCAAAAGGTAATAGGTGATGTTTAGTGTAACGGGTTGCGGTGTTGTAGTTATACGGGCCGTCGGCATCGACACCGAGTGTTAAAATATTATTGAAAAATTCACCATCCGCTTTTTGATCTAAAATACCGGTGATCACTGTGCTGTTATTAGCACGTGCGGCAGCATCGAGATTTTGTAAGAAGGTTGGAATATCTTCTTCAAGTGCAGGAATGGCAGCCTCAGGCCAAATAATAAGATCAGAACCCCAATTGTCGCGAGTCAGATCCATATATTTCATCAAGGTTGGCCAACGGTGACTTGGCAGCCACTTTTCTTCTTGAGATATATTGCCTTGGATCAGAGCCACAGTAACACTGTGTTTAGGATCGGGTTTAACCCACTGCGGAATGCCAGCTAAAAGTGCTAAGATCGCCACTAAAATAGCAACCAGTAAGGGACGCCAATTACGGTAATAGATGGTGGCAACAATTGAGCCAGAGATAAGCATCAACGCGAGGGTAATGCCTTCGACACCTAAGATCGGTGCAAAGTGTGCCAATGGTGTATTGAGCTGGCTATAGCCCATCCACAGCCATGGAAAACCAGTAAACAGCCAGCCTCGAACCCAATCAAGCAGTAGCCAAATAACAGGGCCTGAAAGCAATAACTGATGGAAAGGACGTTGGCGGTTAAAGCGATTAAATAAATAGCCAAATAGCGCTGGATAAAGTGCGAGATAGCTAATTAATAATCCCATTAAGAACATACTGGCAATTTTAGGCATACCACCAAAGGTATCAATGCTGACATGTACCCAGCTGATGCCAGTACCAAACATGCCTAAGCCGTAAAAAAAACCAATGAATGCTGAACGTTTAGGAGATTGTTTCTGTAATAAAAATAAAAACAGAATCAATGTTAATGGAGCAATAAATGCGTAGTCATAAGGGGCAAAAGACAACGTTGCAATTGCGCCCGCAGGGACAGCTGCAAGCAACTGTCCCAACAAGATGAGTGTTTTTTTTGTCATCATTTACGGAGTAATGGTAGGTTGAAATGCTTCGTCAGGCACCGTTACTTGTAACTGAATAATGCGACGATTATCAGACGAGGTCACTTTAAATGAATAACCATTAACTTCAACGACTTCACCGCGCGATGGCAAATGACCAAAACTCATCATGACAAGTCCACCGACAGTATCGACTTCTTCATCACAAAACGAGGTTTGGAACAGTTCATTGAAATCTTCAATGGTTGTTAATGCTTTTACTGCGTAGGTATGTTTACTTAATTGGCGAACATCTTGCTCTTCTTCGTCGTCAAATTCGTCTTCGATTTCGCCAACAATTTGCTCAAGAATATCTTCAATCGTAATAACACCAGATACCCCACCAAACTCATCAACCACAATTGCCATATGGTAGCGTTCTTCGCGGAACTCTTTTAATAATCGATCGACACGCTTACTTTCTGGTACAACAACAGCAGGGCGTAATACTTTATCAATATCAAAAGGCTCGCTATCAGGTAATAAATAACGCAATAAGTCTTTGGCTAATAAAATACCTTCAACATGGTCTTTATCATCACTAATAACAGGGTAGCGAGAGTGTTGGGCTTCAACAATTAAATCAATCAGATCTTCTAACTTCTGAGAACGCTCGACAGTCGTCATTTGTGAGCGTGGAATCATAATATCCCGTACTCGCATTTCGGCTATTTCCATCACACCTTCGAGCATGTCGCGAGTGTCATGATCTATCAAATCGTTTTCTTCCGAGTCACGGAATACTTCAACTAATTCTTCACGGTTTTGTGGTTCACCTTGAAAAAGTTGGCCAATACGTTCAAAGAAGGACTTTCTACTCGGACCTTCAGTTGTTGGAGAGTTATCTTCGTTCATTATTTACTTTATCAATTAAGTGGACATCGCCACGGAAATGCGGTTTAGCTTAGTAAACCGCGAAATATATGTTGCTATACTACTACTTTTACTACTGCTTTTCAGAAATATAAGGATCAACAAAGCCCATGTTTTGCATGATTTCTGTTTCTAATGCTTCCATTTCTTCAGCTTCGTCATCTTCAATATGATCATAACCTAGCAGATGCAGACTGCCGTGTACAACCATATGTGCCCAATGCGCATCCAGCGGTTTTTGCTGTTGAGCGGCTTCCGCTTCGACCACTTGACGACAAATAATTAAATCACCCAGTAAATCAATTTCAACGGCTGGTGGCGCTTCAAAAGGAAACGACAGCACATTGGTTGGACGATCTTTACCACGATATTCAAGGTTTAGTGCATGGCTTTCTTGTTCATCAACCAGACGAATGGTCACTTCTGCGTCGGCTTGAAACGGTGTTACAGCGGCATTTAGCCATTGTTGGAATTGCGCTTCCGTTGGTAATCCCGCTTCGTCAGCTGTTGCAAGTTGTAGATCAAGGTAAATCGCCATTAGTTACTCTTTTTGTGATTCAATTTTAGCAGCGGTTGCCACGGCGAGTAAGGCGGCTTCTTTGGCTTCTTGCTCTGTGCGACGACGTTGTTCTGCTTGTTTACGTTGTTTTTGATCTTCACTTTCCCATACTTCGTAAGCTTGAACGATACGAGCAACCACAGGGTGGCGCACAACATCATTGGCTAAGAAAAAGTTAAAGCTAATATCATCAACATTGGATAGTACTTCAATTGCGTGTCGTAAGCCTGAACGAGCGCCACGTGGTAAATCAATTTGGGTTACATCACCGGTGATCACCGCGCGTGAATTAAAGCCAATACGGGTTAGGAACATTTTCATTTGTTCAACGGTGGTATTTTGGCTCTCATCTAAAATAATAAACGCATCATTGAGGGTGCGGCCGCGCATATAAGCTAGCGGTGCGACTTCAATTACATTACGTTCAATCAGCTTTTCGACACGTTCAAAACCAAGCATTTCAAATAATGCATCATAAAGCGGGCGTAAATATGGGTCGACTTTCTGGCTTAAATCGCCAGGTAAGAAACCTAGTTTTTCTCCTGCTTCAACTGCTGGGCGGGTCAGTAGAATACGACGTACTTCTTGACGTTCAAGGGCATCAACTGCCGCAGCAACAGCAAGATAAGTTTTACCAGTACCAGCAGGGCCGACACCAAAAGTAATATCGTGGCCAACAATATTGGCAATATATTGGGCTTGGTTGGGCGTGCGTGGCTTGATGATCCCTTTTTTGGTTTTGATATGAACTTCTTTACCAAAAGGAATCGTGGTTTCTACCGTTTGTTCTAGTACGCCTGAAGCTTTAATCGCCAGATGAATATGGTCAGGTTCAATATCAGGAATATTGTTATGTACGGGAGCCGTATCAACATAGAGATCTTTAATGATATTGGTAACAGCTTCGGCGGTGTGTGGTTGACCAACAACACTAAAGTGGTTGCTGCGGTGATTGATTTCAACGCCCAAACGACGCTCTAACTGTTTGATATTGTCGTCAAATGGACCACAAAGACTAGATAGGCGCTGATTATTCGCAGGCTCTAAATCAAATTCTACAGTAATTATTTTGCTCAAGGTTTGCCTCTCATTGAGGTCGCCTGTTAGCAGGCGACCATGTTTTCAGGGCATGCGGGTTACTTTAAATAATGCCTATAACAGTCTTGATGAAACTGCCAGTATTACGCATTATTCTGGAGTATATACGCCTACACCTAAGTCATCTTCACGACGGGTTTTTGCCATCATTGCAGTTGGTGACATTGCTACGCGAAGATCCATTTCTGCTTCAGTGCGAACCAGTTCGCCACGCAATGAGTTAGTAAATACATCAATGATTTTTACATCAACAAATTGACCAATCAATTCAGCAGAACCTTCAAAGTTCACAATACGGTTATTTTCAGTACGGCCACGTAGTTCCATGACATTTTTACGTGATGGTCCTTCAACTAAAATACGTTGCTCTGTGCCTAACATTTGACGTGCATGACGCATAGCTTGACTATTCAGTTGTTGCTGTAGCGCGTAAAGACGCTCTTTCTTTACTTCCTCTGTCAGATCACAAGGGTAATCTGCGGCAGGCGTACCTGGACGAGGTGAGAAGATAAAGCTGTAACTAATATCAAAATCGATATCACGAATAAGCTTCATGGTATCTTCAAAATCTTGATCAGATTCGCCAGGGAACGCGACAATAAAGTCTGAACTCATGGTGATATCTGGACGTACTTTACGTAATTTACGGATTTTTGACTTATATTCAAGCACCGTGTGAGGGCGCTTCATCATTGTCAGAATACGATCCGAACCACTTTGTACTGGTAGGTGTAAGTAATTAACCAGTTCCGGTGTATCTTGGTAAACATCAATGATGTCATCAGTAAATTCAATTGGATGACTGGTTGTGTAACGAATACGGTCAATACCATCAATTGCAGCCACTAAACGCAAAAGTTCTGCAAAGCTAGCAACGTCACCGTCATGAGTAGGGCCACGGAATGCGTTAACATTTTGACCAAGTAGGTTAACTTCACGTACGCCTTGATCTGCCAGTTGAGCGATCTCAAATAACACGTCATCAATAGGGCGGCTAACTTCTTCACCACGGGTGTAAGGTACAACACAGTAAGTACAGTACTTAGAACAACCTTCCATGATAGAAACAAACGCTGTTGCGCCATCAGCACGAGGCTCTGGCAAGCTATCGAATTTTTCAATCTCTGGGAATGAAATATCCATCACGGTTTTTTCATTTGATTGAGAGCGCTTAATCATCTCAGGCAAACGGTGTAGGGTTTGTGGGCCAAAGATCACATCAACGTAAGGTGCGCGTTTGCGAATTGAATCACCTTCTTGAGTCGCTACACAGCCACCAACGCCAATCACTAGATCGGGCTTTTTATCTTTTAGTTTTTTCCAGCGGCCTAGCTGATGGAAAACTTTCTCTTGTGCTTTTTCACGGATCGAACAGGTGTTAAGTAGCAGAACATCTGCTTCTTCTGGGATTTCTGTTAACTCGAAGCCATTAGCAGCATTAAGAAGATCGGCCATTTTTGATGAATCGTATTCGTTCATCTGGCAGCCCCAGGTTTTAATCAGCAGTTTCTTCGCCATCTCTCTTCGCTCGTAGTGTTGATTCATTACATTCAGATTACGGGCTGACAGGGCTGCATTACCATCTTTGAAGTAACGCCCTGTAGCAAGCCGCGTATTGTACTGCTTTAAACTCGGTCTGACTAGATCATCACCACCCCGAAAAAATTGTGGTCTTTTGATGGCGGCTAGCGATAAAGATGAAACGATTTAAAAAGTGATTGTTCATCATAGACTTTATCAAGCGTTCCCATACCCAATTGGCGCATTTGTTTACGGATCCATAATGTCCGTTGATAAACATAATTGCTCATTGGGCTGGCTTTGATTTTATACGGATCAGGCAATACTGCGGCTAGTTGTGCCGCTTGTTGGGCGCTAAGACGACTAGCAGGTATATGGAAAAAGTGTTCGCTCGCAGCTTCAACACCATAGATACCGGGTCCAAATTCAATCACATTTAAATAGGTTTCTAAAATGCGATCTTTGCCCCAGATAACTTCCATCCATAACGAAAAATACAGTTCGATACCTTTACGAATAAAAGAATGCCAGGGGAATAAAAACACATTCTTGGCCGTTTGCTGGCTAATGGTACTTGCGCCGCGACTCGGACCATTCTTACCACTGTGCTCTAGTACCGATAAGGTCGCTTGGAGATCAATACCATGATGTTCAGGAAAGGTTTGATCTTCCGATGCAATAACGGCTAACTGCATATTTTTTGAAATCTGATTCAAATTTACCCATTGATGCTGGGTTTTTGCCGGGTAACCTTGAGGTGGAAAGAGGGCTCGACTGATTTCCCAGCCCCAAAAGGGCGGATTAATAAATTTAAAAATAACGATCAATATAATCGGTATAATAAGGGCACATAGAATAAGTT
Source organism: Photobacterium malacitanum (assembly GCF_900185615.1). GTDB lineage: Bacteria > Pseudomonadota > Gammaproteobacteria > Enterobacterales > Vibrionaceae > Photobacterium > Photobacterium malacitanum. Next base: position 27,135 of record NZ_FYAK01000015.1, on the reverse strand, counting down.
TAACGATAAAGCGTCGAAAGCCTGCCAGCATGGTGATTAGATTCCTTTCAGCAGTGAGAGATCATGGCCTGAGTGGTAGTTAACGGCATATACGTTATGGTAGTACACCGTTAAGCGTGTTTTCTTATACAATTATTCAACATAATGATTGGCAAGATTATAACTAAATAACAAGCCAAGACATAATAGGCAGGTGAAATGATGGAACAATATGATGTTATTGTTGCTGGTGGCGGTATGGTTGGCGCCGCTGCTGCAATCGGTTTGGCTCAGCAAGGGTTTGAAGTCGCAGTTATTGAAGGTTATGCGCCTGCACCTTTTGATGCTGAACAAGCGATGGATTTACGGGTGTCTGCGATTTCGCCACACTCAGTGGCACTACTAGAACAATTAAACGCATGGCAAGCAGTGTTGGCGATGCGTTTATGTCCTTTTAAACGGCTTGAAACATGGGAACACCCAGAATGTCGAACCCGCTTTAATGCTGATGAAATGCAGTTACAACAATTGGGCTATATTGTTGAAAATCGTGTGATCCAACTCGCGCTATGGCAGCAATTTGAACAATACGACAATATTAGTTTATTGTGCCCTGCAACCATGGTGGCAGCAACAGCAATTGATGATGGTTATCAGGTTGAATTAAATGACGGAGCATTGATTAACTGTGGTTTATTGATCGGTGCAGATGGTGCCAACTCGCAAGTACGTCACCAAGCAAATATTGGTATTACAGCATGGGATTATCGCCACCATTGTATGTTGATTAACATTGCCACGGCGTTACCACAGCAAGACATTACTTGGCAGCAGTTTACCCCTGCCGGTCCACGATCATTTTTGCCGTTACCTGGTCATCAAGGATCGTTAGTTTGGTATGACTCTCCTGCGCGTATTCGACAATTATCAGCCATGCCTGCTGCGCAATTACAGGCAGAAATAACCGCCGCTTTTCCTTCAGAATTAGGTGAGTTTACTGTACTTAATCATGGCAGTTTTCCGTTAACTCGTCGCCACGCACAAAGCTACTATAAGCCGAATGTTGTACTGCTTGGTGATGCCGCACACACCATTAATCCATTAGCCGGTCAAGGGGTAAATTTAGGCTTTAAAGATGTTGGTTGTTTATTAGACAAAATCAGTCAGGCTGGTAATGACTGGCAGCAATCGCAAGTACTGGCGAATTATGAACGTTGTCGTCGACCTGATAATTTGTTAATGCAAACAGGTATGGATTTTTTCTACAGTACTTTTAGTAATGATATTGGACCATTAAAGTTACTACGTAATGTCAGTTTACGGGTTGCAGATCATACTGGCACTATAAAAAAACAGGTACTTAAATACGCGATGGGTATTTAATAGAAGTTTATTGGATAGTGCTTGTTGTTTGTGACATCTTTGTTATGGCAAAGATGAATTCACAGGAGGAAGCATTGTTTATTACCAACATTAGCCGATTTTTAACGCGACTGTGGTATTACCCTTCATTAAATATGGGATTAAGAGGCTCGGCAGCGATAATTCTGATCGGCGTGCTTGGCATGGTTGGAGAGCGATTAGATTTAGCCTCTTATGCCATAATTGCCATGCCGGCAGCATTATTAAGCGGTCTAGATCAACCGGGCCCTAAGCGATGGCAACGGCTCGGTATCTCGATTGTGATCTGGGCTGCCGCTATCACGCTTTCGTTGGGGCTTTTTTATAGCTCATTACCGTTATGGCTCAGCTTTGCTATTATTGCGATGTTGCTTGCTTCTCCTGCTGTTAATGGTCCATTCTGGACACGATTAGGTATTTCTTCGCTCTATTTAGCTACGGTTTGTTTCTCTTTATTTAATCAACATTCGCCCCTACAAAATTTCCCAGTATTATTATTAGGTCCGGTGACCTTTGCGCTGTTTAGTTGGCTGTGGTTTGTGGTATGGAAAAATCTAGCCTTACGCTCAAGCCTGGCTGCTATTTATAATGGTTTAGCGGATTATATTGCACTGAGACAACGGATATTATTAGGGGAAGCCGAGTTGCTGGCGGCTTTATCAAACCAAAAGCATCGCTTGGTTGATTTATTTAGCCAAACGATTCAATCAAGCGCATCGTATACTGCGACAAAAAAGCGCCAATCATTGATAGCCAGTTTACAGGTTGCAAGTGATGTTTTTGAATTAGCTATTATTGGCCATTCAACCAATCAACTACTCTTAGCTCGGTTTGAGGATCCTATTCGTCGCCAGCAATTGATCTTGTGGAGCCAACACGCGCAACAAATTTTACATCGTCAAGCTAAGGCGATTCAAAGTGGTGGTCGCTACCAGTGTCAACATCAGCTGTCTGCATTAGCGCAACCTTTAGTGGCGAGTACCGTTGATGATGCTCATGCACAATTGCGGCTGTGGGGAAGAGCGATTATTCGTATCTCCCAGGTGATTGAAAATAATAAGCCATTATACCAACGGCAGTTTCAAGTGCAGCCATTTGAACTCACTTGGCGCTGGCCTGTATTTGGTCATCCTATTTGGCGTTATATCGCACGAATGGGAATCATCTTTGCTGTTGGAGTTGGCATTGCCCAGTACTTTCAGTTATTACGCCCAGAGTGGGTGGTGTTAACTATGGTGTTGGTATTGCAGCCTGGATTTGTCGCGACCAAAAGCCGTGTTTGGCAGCGATGTATTGGTACTATTGGCGGATTAGTATTTGCGCTGGTGGTGATTAAATCAGGGTTACCTGTTGGTGCAATGCAATTGATCACCTTAATGTTAGTTCCAATATCATTAACGTTGATTTTACGCTATTACGTAGCAGCTGTTGGTGGTTTCTGTGCGGTATTGATATTGGCGTTAGAGTTACTTGCTCATCAAGGGTTAGCTCTAATGTTACCGCGCTTAATTGATTGTTTTGTGGGGGCGATGGTCGTGCTATTAGGGATGACGTTTTTGTGGCCGCAATGGCGCAGTCATGACATCAATAACAAAGCAACTCAGGGAATAATCACTGCCGGGGTGTTACTTAATTATGCGTTTTGTCAGTTAAAAGGTGATAATCGAGCAGATTTTATTATTGATGAACAAGCACGGCAAACCTTAATGGGATACCGTAAAAATGTGTTGATGGCAGAGCATGATTGGGAGTTGGTTTTTAATGAAATGCAGCAAGAGCCCAAACGTACTCATAAAGATAGTGACTATCAACAACAATTATTAGAACAATACCATCAGCTAGTACATTATCTTTGTATTTTAGTTTCGATGCTACGCAAAGGGGTTGTATTGCCCGCAATTGTTGATTATCAAGTACCTATTGAGCAAGGGATTGAAGCATTGGTTATACAGTTACGAGATGGAATTGATACCACATTTCCTTATCTTGATGATTTAAATACTGAGTTACAAGATGATAGCTTATCTGCAGATCAAATGACGGTAAGGGCGGTGATCATGTTGTCAGCGGCAACATTAAAACATCTTCACCAATTAAGAAGTAGTGGTGAACTGATTTAATCGGTTATCCATATATGAAGATAATAAAAAAGCCGCAAACAAAGTAATATTGTTTGCGGCTTTTTTATGTCTGCAGGGCGGTAATTACCGTTTAGCAGATAAAAGAAAACCTACTCAAAGAGTAGGTTTCTAATATGGTGCGGAAGGAGAGACTTGAACTCTCACACCTTGCGGCGCCAGAACCTAAATCTGGTGCGTCTACCAATTCCGCCACTTCCGCAAATTTTTATTCTTAACTGTAATCAGAAAAGAAATGGTGGCTACGACGGGATTCGAACCTGTGACCCCATCATTATGAGTGATGTGCTCTAACCAACTGAGCTACGTAGCCAACATAGAATACTGAAGTTAATCAATACTCTTAAAGAGTGGCAGGTCTACCTGGATTCGAACCAGGGAATGACGGCATCAAAAGCCGTTGCCTTACCGCTTGGCGATAGACCTACAGAGCTTATTTACATAAGCATTGCTTGTTGGGTAGTAACAAGACTTTAAAATCAGAGAGAATGGTGCGGAAGGAGAGACTTGAACTCTCACACCTTGCGGCGCCAGAACCTAAATCTGGTGCGTCTACCAATTCCGCCACTTCCGCATATTGTCAGTTATAAATAACTGTTGTTCTCTGATTGTATTTTTCAAGTTAAGTAAATACTTAATTGAAGAATAATGGTGCGGAAGGAGAGACTTGAACTCTCACACCTTACGGCGCCAGAACCTAAATCTGGTGCGTCTACCAATTCCGCCACTTCCGCAATGATCAACTGTCGAAACAATTAATCTAAAATATGGCAGGTCTACCTGGATTCGAACCAGGGAATGACGGCATCAAAAGCCGTTGCCTTACCGCTTGGCGATAGACCTACAGAGCTTATTTACATAAGCATTGCTTGTTGGGTAGTAACAAGACTTTAAAATCAGAGAGAATGGTGCGGAAGGAGAGACTTGAACTCTCACACCTTGCGGCGCCAGAACCTAAATCTGGTGCGTCTACCAATTCCGCCACTTCCGCATATTGTCAGCTATAAATAACTGTTGTCTCTGATTGTATTTTTCAAATCAAGTAAATACTTAATTGAAGAATAAATGGTGGCTACGACGGGATTCGAACCTGTGACCCCATCATTATGAGTGATGTGCTCTAACCAACTGAGCTACGTAGCCAACATAGAATACTGAAGTTAATCAATATTCTTAAAGAGTGGCAGGTCTACCTGGATTCGAACCAGGGAATGACGGCATCAAAAGCCGTTGCCTTACCGCTTGGCGATAGACCTACAATGTGCTTTTTCAAGCTTCTCTCAACCCTATTGAGAGAATGGTGCGGAAGGAGAGACTTGAACTCTCACACCTTGCGGCGCCAGAACCTAAATCTGGTGCGTCTACCAATTCCGCCACTTCCGCATTTTATCAATGTCTAGCACTGACTTTCAATCTTATAACAAAATTGAAATGGTGGCTACGACGGGATTCGAACCTGTGACCCCATCATTATGAGTGATGTGCTCTAACCAACTGAGCTACGTAGCCATTTTGCATCCAACAGCCACCGCTCTTAGTGAGCCGCTTCGTTGGGAACGGGGCGCATTATGCTCATACCAGCCAAAACCGTCAATAGTTTTTTTTGATAAATTGCGAAAATACGTTTGTTCGGCGGTTATTTGGGCGAAGTGGGCGAATCGCAAACTGATATCTGATTTGTCAGCTGTTAATGATTAAAATTGTGATGCAACTCTATTTTATTTTTAGCTGTCAAAAAATAAAAAATAAGCCAGCACGAGGCTGGCTTATTGATTTATTCGTTGTTATCTCAATGATAATTGAATAAAAACTTATACGTTGAAACGGAAGTGGACAACGTCACCATCTTTAACAACGTAATCCTTACCTTCTAGACGCCACTTACCAGCTTCTTTAGCGCCAGCTTCGCCACCAAATTCGATGTAATCGTTGTAACCGATAACCTCAGCGCGAATAAAGCCTTTTTCAAAGTCAGTGTGAATAACGCCCGCTGCTTTTGGTGCTGTTGCGCCAACAGGGATAGTCCATGCACGTACTTCTTTCACACCAGCAGTGAAATAAGTTTGTAAAGACAGTAATTCATAGCCAGAACGAATTACACGGTTAAGACCTGGCTCTTCGATACCCATATCCGCTAGGAACTCTTCGCGATCTTCATCATCAAGCTCAGCGATTTCAGATTCCATTGCTGCGCAAATTGGCACAACAATCGCGTTTTCTGATGCTGCACGCTCAACAACTTTGTCTAGGAATGGGTTATTTTCAAAACCATCATCGTTAACGTTAGCAATGTACATGGTTGGCTTTAGCGTTAGGAAGTGCAGGTAATCAATCGCTGCTTTTTCTTCTTTGCTTAGCTCCATTGAACGTAGCATGCCGCCATCGGTTAATAGTGGCAGCATTTTTTCTAATACTTTGATCTCGAACTTAGCATCGTTATCGCCACCTTTAGCACGTTTTGCTAAACGGAAAATAGCACGCTCACAAGTATCAAGGTCAGCCATTGCTAATTCAAGGTTGATGATGTCGATATCTTCAAGAGGGTCAATACGGCCAGCAACGTGAACGATGTTGTCATTTTCAAAACAACGAACAACGTGACCAATCGCATCAGTTTCACGAATGTTAGCTAGGAACTTGTTACCAAGACCTTCACCTTTAGATGCGCCAGCAACAAGGCCCGCGATATCTACAAATTCCATTGTGGTTGGCAGAATACGCTCTGGTTTAACGAATACTGCTAATGCATCCATACGTGGATCTGGTACAGGTACAACGCCTGTATTTGGCTCGATAGTACAGAATGGGAAGTTAGCTGCTTCGATACCTGCTTTTGTTAAGGCATTGAACAGTGTTGACTTACCAACGTTTGGTAGACCTACGATACCGCATTTAAAACCCATGGTTTGTAACCCTTTTGGTGATTATTCTGTAACAACTCAATTATAGTACTCACACGAGCCTATAACGACGAAGTAGTTCTGTTGCCAGTGCGCTACTCTGCCTTGAATGAATGAAGACGATTTTGTGCCTTACTTAGGCCGTCTTTTAGAAGCACATCAATACAACGAACTGATTCATCAACCGCTGCATCGATAAGTTCTTGTTCTTTGGTCGGTGCTTTTCCTAGCACGTAACCAGCGACTTTATTTTTATCGCCAGGGTGGCCAATAGCAATCCTTAAGCGATAGAAATCTTTGTTGTTGCCCATTTTGCTAATGATATCACGCAAGCCATTATGACCGCCGTGACCACCGCCTTTTTTGAATTTGGCAACACCAGGAGATAAGTCTAGTTCGTCATGGGCAACTAAAATTTCTTCCGGTTTAATTTGGAAAAAATTAGCCAATGCAGAGACTGACTTACCTGATAAATTCATGAATGTGGTTGGGATCAACAAGCGAAGATCTTGACCATTAGTTGTGATCCTACCAGTGAGACCAAAATATTTTGGATCAGGGCGCAGGGTAACATTATGGACTCGAGCTAGTTCTTCAACGACCCATGCACCAGCATTATGACGGGTTTTTGCATACTCTTGGCCAGGATTTGCCAGGCCGACAAGTAACCGAATATTATTACTCACGCTTGTCTCTCTTGTCATACAGCCGTAGTGATAGCGTTTTGTGATGACCATTATGATGGCTAAACCGCATAATCAGCGGGTTCAAAACGCGCGCTATATTATACCAAACGAAGCTAAATTGATATGGTTCTGCAGTGATCTGCTATTAGCGTAGTGCGTAAAAAATAAAACGCCCCGCAAAAGCGAGGCGTTGGTTTTTATTTAGCTGAGAATTTTATTGAGAAAATCTCATTCTAATCAGATGTGATTAGTGTTCAAACATCGCTGAAATTGATTCTTCGTTACTGATGCGACGGATCGCCTCAGCTAGCATGCCAGACAAGGTTAGTACTGATACTTTACCTGTTGCTGCAATTTCTTTCGTTAGTGGGATTGAGTCAGTAACAATGATTTCATCAATCACAGATTCAGTGATGTTCTGTAGTGCACTACCAGAGAATACTGGGTGAGTTGCGTAAGCAAATACACGCTTGGCACCGCGTTCTTTTAGTGCTTCAGCTGCTTTACATAATGTGCCACCAGTATCGATCATGTCATCAACGATGATACAATCGCGGCCTTCAACATCACCGATTAAATGCATAACTTGAGAAACGTTAGCACGTGGGCGACGTTTATCGATAATCGCAATATCCGTATCATCTAATAGCTTAGCAATAGCACGTGCACGTACTACACCGCCGATATCAGGAGAAACAACCACTGGATCTTGAAGATCTTTCGCTAACATATCTTCAAGCAGCACAGGACTACCAAATACGTTATCAACAGGAACATCAAAGAAGCCTTGGATTTGTTCAGCATGTAGATCAACCGTTAATACGCGGTCAACGCCTACATTAGATAGGAAGTCAGCAACAACTTTAGCAGTGATTGGAACACGAGCAGAACGTACACGACGATCTTGGCGTGCATAACCGAAATATGGAATTACAGCAGTAATACGACCTGCAGAAGCACGACGTAATGCATCGATCATAACAACCAGTTCCATTAGGTTGTCGTTGGTTGGTGCACAAGTTGATTGAATAATAAAGACGTCGCTGCCACGAACGTTTTCATTAATTTGCACACATACTTCACCATCGGAGAAACGGTCAACCGTTGCGTCTCCTAATGAAATATAAAGACGATCAGCGATGCGTTGGGCTAGTTCTGGTGTAGCGTTACCAGCAAACAGCTTCATATCAGGCACGGTGTAAACCTCAGGTTGCGTCCAAGTTGTAATTACTGACAATCCATAGAATATGTGGCTAGCGTTGTCATCAAAGGAGATTCGTTAACACCTTTTGCGACAAATCCCTGGAGCCAGTCAGGTAAATTATTCAAAATATCATTAGCATTTTGCTCGGTGTCACATTCTGCAAACACGCAAGCACCAGTGCCAGTTAATCTTGACGGCGCATATTCTAACAGCCATGAAAGCGCCTGATCAACCTCAGGATTAAGACTTCTTACAATTTTCTCGCAATCGTTTTCGTAAACGTCACGTAACAGGGCATCTAAGCTACGTTTTTTGGTATTTCGAGGTAATTGCGGATGGTTGAAAATTTCAGCAGTTGCGATGCTAATATCGGGTTTTGCGACTAAATACCACTTCTCTTGTGGTGCTGCTGGCTGTAATTTTTCACCAACGCCTTCAGCAAATGCACTGTGACCTCGAACAAAAACAGGCACATCAGCCCCAAGTTTTAAGCCGATAGTGGCAAGTTCATCAACGGATAAGTTGGTTTGCCATAGAAAATTTAATGCTACTAATGTGGTGGCTGCATTGGATGAACCTCCCCCTAGACCGCCACCCATAGGTAAAATTTTATCAATATGGATCTCAGCCCCAAAATCTACTTGTGCCGCTTGGCGCAGCGCTACAGCGGCACGGTAGATTAAGTTATCTTCTGTGGCAACGCCTGTTATTGCTGGTGTGAGACTGATGGTATTATCTTGACGAGCAGTAATAGTTAATGTGTCACCATAATCTACAAACTGAAATAAGGTTTGTAGATCGTGATAACCATTGTCTCGTTGACCTGTAATATAAAGAAAAAGGTTAAGCTTGGCAGGCGCTGGCCACTGCGTAGCAATATCAAATTTAGGGTTGTGGTTCATGAAAACGACTCATTAATTACGTGAATTTTAATTATTAACAAACAAAGGCTTATTATTATATCTTCCAAGTGGAGACTTTTATTTTGATGGTTAATTGGCCTTGTTTTAAGGTCATCAATATTGGTAGCGATGGTACCTTAGTATTATCGTAACTACTGTAATGCATCTCCCAAGTGCGACCATCAATTTTTTTGGTGAGAAAAGCCACTTGGTTATTTTTATTGAGTTGATAATGATCAGCACCTGTTGGAAGACCAATTAACCAATCACGCATTTGTTGAAGGGGTAAATTAATACCTGTCAGTTGTTGCACTAATTGTGCGGCATCGGTGCCATGATAAGTATGACCATCGGGATCGGTTAGTGTGACCGCATCAGGCGCCGCATCCAATTTAAGAATGGTTTTATACATTTTGGTTAAAATAAGTTGATAATCACTCGCTTTATTTTGCCAATTAAAGGCTAAGGTGACCCGTTGCTGAGGGCTGATGTAACCAAATACGCCTTGAGCATGATAACGAGTAAGTTGTTGCAGTTGAGCTTGATGAAGTGACCAATCGGCTTTATGAGTGATTGTCGGTTGCTGTGCACAGCCTGAAAGAAGTGATAACGATAAGGCAAAAAGAGAAAGTAGCCATTTTTTTCTGTGGTTTGTCACGGCTTTTTTTTGATCCGATGTCACAGTGGCTGAAAGAAGATTTGTAGCAAGAGTGCGCAATATCATCGTAGGAAGTCTCTATCAGAATGAGCCAAAACAATAGCGATAATTTAATCGAAAGCCAAATTATAACCATTAATGATACGAATAAGGTGGCTAAAAAACGATAAAAATGGTGTCATTACCGATTGATTACCTCTGTTGCCTTTTATTACGACATGGCATCAAGTAAAATCTTCACCTTAGATTTTTTCATTGCCGAAGTGGGTATACTGTTTCCATGACCTTGCTTGCATTAGGAATCAACCACAAAACAGCTTCTGTTGATTTGCGTGAGAAGGTAGCTTTTTCTCCTGAAAAACTGTCTTTGGCACTGCAGGAGCTTAAAAACCATCCTGAAGTTTCGAGTGCGGTGATTGTATCTACATGTAACCGAACCGAAGTTTACTGTGAATTATTGCAGTCAGGACCGGGTGTGATTATTGACTGGTTGACCAAATTTCATCAGATCACAGCCGAAGAATTGATGCCAAGCCTGTACTTTCATGAACAACAAGCTGCGGCACGCCATTTAATGCGTGTTGCGTGTGGGTTAGATTCGTTAGTATTAGGTGAGCCGCAAATCCTAGGACAGGTGAAGCAATCTTATTCGGAATCAAAAGACAATGGAACTGTAGTTGGTACCTTAGAAAAATTGTTTCAAAAAACATTTACCGTTGCCAAGCGGGTTCGTACAGAAACCGATATCGGTGGTAATGCAGTTTCTATTGCTTATGCAGCATGTTCGTTGGCAAGACAAATTTTTGAAGCTTTATCCGGTGTGACAATGTTGCTCATAGGAGCAGGAGAAACCATTGAACTGGTTGCTCGTCATGCTGTTGAGCAAGGGTGTAACCGTTTAATTGTTGCCAACAGAACCCGTGAACGCGCGCTTAATCTTGCACAAGAGTTTGGCGCCGAAGTAATAGGTTTAGAGGATATTCCTGACCATCTTCATTGTGCAGATATCGTCATTAGCTCAACAGCGAGTCCTTTACCAATTGTGGGTAAAGGGATGGTTGAGGCGGCATTAAAACGTCGTCGTCATCAACCGATGTTATTTGTTGATATTGCTGTACCGCGTGATATTGAATCACAGGTTGGCGATCTTAATGATGTGTATTTATATTCAGTCGATGATCTGTATTCGATTGTCGAGAAAAATCGCGAGCAACGTAAAGTGGCTGCGATTCAAGCTGAGGCGATCATCGCTGAAGAAAGTATTACTTTTATGCAATGGCTACGCTCACTGGAAGCGGTCGATAGTATCCGTGACTATCGTCAATATGCCGAAGCAATAAAAAATGAGCTGTTACAACGCAGCTTACAAGCAATCGCCAATGGTACCGATCCTGAACGAGCCTTGGTAGAATTGAGCAATAAACTAACCAATAAGCTTATCCATGCTCCGACAAAAGCCATGCAGCAGGTTGCCAAAGATGGTGAATCTGACAAATTGGTTGTGATCCGTGAAGCACTCGGGCTGGATTCCTATAACGATTAGCAGTTGATGGCTTTGGCCGTTACTCCGCACTTAATTAGAAGATTATGAAGCAATCAATTTTAGTTAAATTAGAAACGCTGGTTGAACGTTACGAAGAAGTTCAACACCTACTGGGTGATCCCAGTGTCCTTAGTGATCAAAACCGGTTTCGTGCACTATCAAAAGAATATTCTCAGCTTGAAGAAGTGACTAAGAGTTTCCAAGCGTATCAACAAGCGCAAGAAAATCTTGAAGCAGCAGAAGAAATGGCACAAGAAGATGATGCTGAAATGCGTGAAATGGCGCAAGAAGAAATCAAAGATGCTAAAGCTGAAATTGAACGTTTAGCCGATGAGTTACAACTTCTACTGATTCCAAAAGATCCAAATGATGATCGTAACTGTTTTGTCGAAATCCGTGCAGGTGCAGGTGGTGATGAAGCCGGTATTTTTGCCGGTGATCTGTTCCGTATGTACAGCAAATACGCTGAACGTCGCGGTTGGCGTATGGAGATCATCAGTGAAAACCGTTCAGAGCAAGGCGGCTATAAAGAGATGATCGCTAAAGTTAATGGCGACGGAGCTTACGGCGTTCTAAAATTTGAGTCAGGCGGTCACCGCGTACAGCGTGTTCCTGCAACTGAATCTCAAGGCCGTGTTCATACGTCAGCTTGTACTATCGCAATTTTACCTGAAGTGCCAGAAGCTGAAATTCCTGATATTAATGCGGGTGATTTACGCATCGATACTTTCCGTTCATCAGGCGCGGGTGGTCAGCACGTTAACACCACTGACTCTGCGATTCGTATTACTCACTTACCAACCGGTATTGTTGTTGAGTGTCAAGATGAACGTTCACAGCATAAAAACAAAGCTAAGGCTATGTCTGTACTTGCTGCGCGTATCATTCAGGCAGAAGAAGAGCGTCGTCACGAAGCAGAAGCAAGTACTCGCCGTAACTTGTTAGGTTCAGGTGATCGTTCTGACCGTATTCGTACTTACAACTACCCGCAAGGCCGTGTATCAGACCACCGTATTACACTGACACTTTACCGTTTAAATGAAGTGATGGAAGGTGATTTAGATGCATTGATTCAACCGGTATTTACTGAATATCAAGCGGATCAACTTGCAGCGATGGCAGAGCAAAACTAATGCCACGTAGCATTGAATGTTTATTACAACAAACCAATGCACAACTTGCGACTGCGGGCTCTAATAGTCCGCAGTTAGACAGTGTTGTATTGTTATGTCATGTATTAGATAAGCCGCGTAGTTACTTGCTAACTTGGCCGGAAAAGCAACTTGATGAGGCGCAATTTGCGACTTTTTCAGCATTGTTAGCTCGTCGAATTGCTGGTGAGCCGATTGCTTATATTGTCGGTGAACGTGAGTTTTGGTCTCTGCCATTAAAAGTATCACCGTCGACTTTAATTCCTCGTCCTGATACTGAAAGATTGGTTGAGTTAGCACTTGAAAAAATACCGGCAACAACATGTCAGGTACTTGATTTAGGTACTGGTACGGGGGCAATTGCATTGGCGATTGCATCTGAACGTAATGATATTGCTGTTACGGGAATCGACTTACGTCCAGAAGCGGTGGCATTAGCGACTGAAAACAGCCAGCGACTTAATATGACTAATAGCCGTTTTTTAGCGGGTAGTTGGTATAGTCCTCTTGAGCAACAACCGCAATTTGCCGTCATTGTTAGCAATCCGCCTTATATAGATGAAGCCGATCCGCACCTTATTGAGGGTGATGTTCGTTTTGAACCTAAAAGTGCGTTAGTTGCGAGTGATAATGGACTCGCCGATATTCGTATTATTAGTCAAGATGGACGTCAGTATTTATTGCCTGGTGGCTGGTTACTCATGGAGCATGGTTTTGAACAAGGCGCTGCTGTTCGAGCTATTCTGGAGCAATTAGGTTATGTACAGGTATCAACAAGTCAAGATTATGCTGGGCTCGATCGAGTAACGATGGGGTGCTGGCTAGGAGAGCATTCGTAATGATGTACATGGCAATGAAACATATTCACCTTACCGCAATTGCGTTAAGCGTATTACTGTTTGTGACTCGCTATATAATGGTGATGGCAAACTCAACAATGATTAATAAAAAATTCTTTAAAATAACTCCTCATGTCATTGATACGATCATGCTTGCTTCCGGTGTGGCATTAATTTTTATTACCGGATTTATGCCATTTACCGCTGGAAATGGGTGGCTGACTGAGAAGTTAACCTGCGTATTGGCATATATTGCATTAGGTTATTTCACCCTTCATCATGGAAAGAATAAAGTCTTTAAGACGTTTGCCTTCTTAGGTGCGATTGGGTGGTTAGTATTGGCTGCACAATTAGCGATCACTAAAACGCCTATTTTGGGCTAGTGAGAGTAATATCATGATGCCATTTAATGAACAAGATCTTAATCAGATGCCGTTGGTTGATGGAGCGATTGCTTTCATGGCTGAGGTCGATATTGATTTTCCTGCGACATGGGTACAATTACGTTTGACTCAACTCGCGCAAGAGGCGGAACAAACACTGATGCATGAGCTTAATCCTCGTCTGCGTCTCGAAGGTTTGTTACGACTTTTTTATCATGAGTGGGGCTTTCAAGGTGATCAACAGCAATATTTTTCATCAGATAATGCTTTTCTAGATAAGGTATTAGAGCGCCGTAAAGGGATCCCTGTTAGCTTAGGTGCTATCTTGCTTTACTTAGCGAAACACCTTGAATTGCCAGTTGAAAATGTAGGTTTTCCAACTCAGTTTTTATTGAAAGTTATCTGGTCTCAAGATGACATTCAATACATTAATCCGTTTGATGGTGAATTTGTGAGTATCCATATTCTGCGGAGTTGGTTGATCGGCCATCGTGGCCCATTTGCTGAATTTAAGCCTGAATTTCTTGATGCGCAGCAAAATAATATCATTTTATCGCGCTGGTTAACGGTGATGAAAAGTGCGTTATTGCGTGAAGAACAATTTACAGATGCATTACGCTGTAGTGATTTAGCCTTGGCGTTAAACCCTGGTGATCCGCATGAGATCCGTGATCGCGGTTATATTTACCAGCAACTTGATTGCCTTCATGCTGCCGCGGTTGATTATTCTTATTTTATAGAACAATGCCCAGAAGATCCTGCTGCAGATTTGCTTAAACTTCAAGTAGATGCTCTGTCCGAAGAGCCTCTTACCTTGCACTAGATGAGAAGATAAATATGATGCAACAAAAAATTGTTCGTGTTGGTGATATTGACGTTGCTAACGATAAGCCATTTGTACTTTTTGGTGGTATGAATGTGCTAGAGTCACGCGACTTAGCTATGGAAATTTGTGAGCACTACGTAGAAGTAACCAATAAATTGGGTATTCCTTTCGTATTTAAAGCCTCTTTTGATAAAGCAAACCGTTCATCTGTACATTCGTACCGTGGTCCTGGTTTAGAAGAAGGTTTAAAAATCTTCCAAGAATTAAAAGATACCTTTGGCGTGAAAATCATTACTGATATTCATGAAAAAGAACAAGCTCAAGTTGTTGCTGATGTGGTTGATGTGATTCAATTACCGGCTTTTCTTGCTCGTCAAACTGATCTTGTTGCAGCGATGGCTAAAACTGGCGCTGTGATTAATGTGAAA
Organism: Photobacterium malacitanum; assembly: GCF_900185615.1. Taxonomy (GTDB): domain Bacteria; phylum Pseudomonadota; class Gammaproteobacteria; order Enterobacterales; family Vibrionaceae; genus Photobacterium; species Photobacterium malacitanum. The sequence continues at coordinate 12,097 of NZ_FYAK01000015.1, read as the reverse complement.
AAACCACAATTTATGAGCCCTGGTCAAGTGGGTAACATTGTTGAGAAGTTTGCTGAGTGTGATAACCACAATGTGATTTTATGTGAGCGTGGCGTATTACACGGTTATGATAATCTTGTGGTTGATATGCTTGGCTTTGACGTAATGAAAAAAGCGTCAAATGGTAGCCCTATCATCTTTGATGTCACTCATGCTCTTCAATGCCGCGATCCACTTGGCGCAGCATCAGGCGGTCGCCGTGAGCAAACGATTGATCTTGCACGCTCTGGTATTGCAACTGGCATTGCTGGTTTATTTATGGAAGCACATCCAACGCCAGATTTAGCACGTTGTGATGGCCCATCAGCTTTCCCATTAGATAAGCTAGAACCATTCCTTGCACAGATTAAGCAACTTGATGACTTAATTAAGAGTTTTGCTTCGATTGAAATTAACTAATTAATTAATGTTGTTGAGATGCATCAAGCCCTATGAATTCTATTTGTAGGGCTTTTTTGTGCGAAAAGCATACTAAATAGGAAAAATTGTTTAATTGTAAAATTTGGTTTTTAATTCTAATTTTAACTTGAATTTTTGGTGTAATATTTTGTAAATTAGCTATATTTTAGCTGTTATGCTTTATTGGAATTATAAATATCAGGGTGATCTGTGTCACTTTTTTTTTGAGTCTTGGCACTTGTCGTTTCATACTATCGCTAAGTTTTATTAGTCGTAGTGAGTTACCGTGTCAATATCACAAGATCTTTCCGCTCTCGAAGCAAAAACCGTCTCCGCAAGTTGGACCAAACATGATACCAGTTGGATGTTGAGCCTCTTTGGTACATCTGTTGGTGCCGGTATTTTATTTTTACCGATTAATATTGGTTCTGGTGGTTTTTGGTCATTAGTTATAATGGCGCTGCTTGCCGGACCGATGACATTTTGGGCTCACCGTGGATTGGCTCGGTTTGTTTTATCTTCTAAACAGCCAGATGCTGATTTTACTGATGTGGTTGAAGAGCACTTTGGTCAGCGTTATGGGCGTTTAATCTCTTTATTATACTTCTTATCTATTTTTCCCATTTTGTTGATTTATGGTGTTGGTTTAACCAATACCGTTGATAGTTTTATGGTGCATCAGCTCGGTATGGCTGCACCGTCTCGAGTGATACTTTCAGGCTGTTTAGTATTCGGTATGATAGCGATCATGCTGGCTGGTGAAAAAACCATGCTGCGTGTATTTGGCATGATCGTGTATCCGCTAACGTTTATTCTGGCTGGCATTTCAATTTATCTAATTCCAAGTTGGCACATGCCTAATTTTAGTCTTAATCAAAGTGTTGGCGATTTAAGCGCCTCGTTATGGTTAGCGATTCCTGTAGTGGTGTTTGCATTTAGTTATACTCCAGTAGTGTCTGGGTTTGTTAATGCTCAGCGACGTCAATATGGCCATCATGCCCATACTAAAGCAGAGACTATTTTAAAACGTACTTCTGTAATGCTAATTGCATTCGTATTATTTTTTGTTTTTTCATGTGTCTTGAGCCTAACACCTGCACAGCTTCAACAAGCAAAAGTCGATAATGTGTCAGTGTTATCGTATTTAGCCAATGTTGAAGATAGTCACTTTATTATGGTTCTGGGGCCTTTAATTGCCTTTATTGCAATTACATCATCATTTTTAGGTCATTTTATGGGGGCACGTGAAAGCTTTAATGGCCTAGTGGCTAAACAAACGTCATTACCGATTAAAACCATCGATAAAATCGGTGTGGTACTGATGTTTATTAGTATTTGGTTTGCTTCAGTTATGAACCCAAGTATTTTAGGCATGATGGAGGCTTTTTCTGGGCCTGTGATTGCGATGATTTTATTCTTGATGCCAATGCTGGCGGTGTATCACATTGAAAGTCTGAAAATTTACCGTGGTAAACTAAGTACTTACTTTATTTTAGTGATGGGGTGTTTAGCGGTCGGTGCGATTGTGTTTAACATGGTTAAATAGCATTGCAGCTAAATAAAGGCTTGCTCCTGTTAATGACTACTTATTATAGACAATAGAGATGCAAGCCTTATTTTTAGAGGGTGATTATCGCGTTATTTTCACAGTTTAAAGCGGTTGATCTCTTGCTGTAATTCATACGATAACGTCGATAACTCCGCCGCTTGTTTTGCAGCTTCGCTGGCTTCAACAGCTAATTCATTTGAAACATCACGAATTCCTTCGGTATTGCGAGTAATTTCTGATGTTACTGATGATTGCTCTTCTGCGGCAGATGCTATTTGGGTTGCCATATCACTGATGTTATTCACCGCGGTGGTGATTTGCGACAAGCTCGCTGAAGCGGAGTTTGCATCATCAACACTGGTTTCAGCTAAGTGGCGGCTATCTTCCATGATGCCAACTGCTTGACCTGTTGTTTGCTGTAAGGTTTCAATCATTTGCTGAATTTCTTGGGTTGATGCGTGAGTACGCTGACTTAATACTCGCACTTCATCGGCAACCACTGCAAATCCTCGACCTTGTTCACCGGCACGCGCAGCTTCAATCGCAGCATTAAGCGCGAGTAAATTGGTTTGTTCAGCAATACCTTGAATGGTCGAAAGAATCGTATTAATACTTTGCGCATGACTGTTTAATGCACTGATAACACCAGTCGCCGTTTCAACTTCTTGAGCAAGGCTAGTAATTGATTGTTGGCTTTGATTCACTTGAGTGGTGCCATGTCCAGAAGCGATAACGGTTTCTTCTGAGGTGCGAGCGGTATTTTCAGCGTTTGATGCTATCTCATGGGTTGCAGCAGCCATTTCATTAATCGCTGTTGCGACCATATTAATTTCATCTTGTTGAAATTGAATTCGTGTACTGCGTTCTTCTGCTTGAGAGGCGGTGATATGCGATTGCTGGTTGAGCGTACTTGAAACATGGCTTAAACGGGTCAGCATGCTATGTAGGTTGCTCACAAATGAGTTGAAGTTGTGGGCTAGTTGACCTACTTCATCATTACTATGCGGCTCAAGGCGGCGGGTTAAATCACCTTCACCGTTAGCAATTTCAGCTAATGCGGCAGAAACACGGTTAAGATCACGGAATAACAGGTTAACTAATAGTGTCAGGGCAATAATAACGCACAACGTTATGATGAATGCTGTGATGATCAATTGTTTAAGCGCGGTATAATAGCTAGCTTCTTCTGTCGCCAGATCCATTTCTAACGCTAATACCCATTCAGTATTTGGAATATTTTCAAAATAAAGCTCTTTTTGTTGACCATTAATGGTTAAGTGCAGGGCTTTATTAGTCGCTATTTGTTGCTCAATATTACTCATGGTGAGCTGATTGCTGTATTGCGCTAATGGCTTGAGTAATAATTGTTTATTTGGGTGCGCAAGAAAACGGTTATCTTGTTTGTTAATTAGCATCGCAACCGCATTTTGACCGACATTGAGGCTGATAACATCATTAATTAGCTGATCGATCAATACATCCGCACCAACGACACCAATTTGTTGACCATTATTGATTAATGGCTGTGCAATCGTAACTAATAATGCGTTAGTAATAGCATCTTGATAAGCAGGGGTAATAATTTGTTTGCCAGCTGTTTGAGCATCACGATACCAAGGGCGTGTGCGGGGATCATAATCAGCACGATTACGCTCAGGGTGTGAGCGATGCATTGCCCCCTCAACGGTACCGAAATAAATATCATCAAAGCCACCACTATTACGTGCCTGTTTTAAAAACATCACATTATTCGGTTGCTCATAATAACTGTTAAAGGATTGAGTAATCGCGCGGCGGACATCCATCCAATCAGCAATGCCGATAGTAGCAGTTGAAGCAATACTGCGTGCACGTTGATTAGTATTGGCATGGGTTTCGTTATCAAGTTGCTTAGCGGCCAGCCATGTTAATGCTGTTGCCATGATGACGACTGCCGATACGCTAGCCATGATCAATTTTTGTTTGAGGGAAAGCTGCATAGGTCCATCTCTGGAGTCAAAATATAGCCTATGAGAGCAAATTATAACTTGCATTACAATTAATTCATTGATGATTGAATAGTTTATTTTTAAATGTCTAACGTATTGATATATTTTTACTTTTTATTGGCGGTTTCAGTGAGGATAACGCCATTAAATTGACAATTAAAGGTTGTTTTAGAGATACGCAAAGAGCGATTAAGCAATGTGCATATGGATGTTTAGACGTCTAGATGTTGACACTCGTGACACATCCCATTAACCTAGGGGAAATTCTAAAATAGATATTCATTATCAGCATGTCAAACTCAACCAGCACATCATCAATTACACCTTCAGCACTGGCATTGCTGCCATTGGGGGTCTTTCTTGCCTTATTTATTGGTGTCGGTAGTTACCTGACTTACCAAGGGGTCGATTTCGCTTTTTATCAATTACCGTCGCCTGTTGCAGCATTACCTGCGGTTATTTTGGCAATTATTCTCAGTAAAGAAAAATTAAATAAAGCCATAGAGCAGTTTATTCGTGGTGTTGGTCATAGTGACATTATTGCGATGTGTATGATCTATTTACTTGCTGGTGCATTTGCAGCTGTTGCGAAAGCATCGGGTGGGGTTGATGCGACGGTAAACCTTGGTATGGCAATATTGCCTGCAAGCATGATCTTACCGGGTATTTTTATAATCTCTGCTTTTATTGCAACCTCAATGGGTACCTCAATGGGTACGATTGCGGCAGTCGCGCCAGTTGCATTAGGTATTGCTCAAGCTGCAGGAATGGATGTTGCGTTAACCGCTGGTGTGGTATTAAGTGGTGCGATGTTTGGTGATAACTTGTCGATCATTTCTGATACAACAATTGCTGCAACCCGCTCTCAAGGTTGTCAGATGAAAGATAAATTCCGTGAGAATATTAAAATTGCTTTACCTGCAGCTGTTGTCACCATGCTGTTGTTTGCTTTTAGCAGTTCAGTAACAACCTTACCTGCAGCAAATCCAATTGAATGGTTAAAAGTATTACCTTATATCACGATCCTTATTCTTGCTGTGTCTGGGGTAAATGTTTTTGTGGTGCTGAGTTTAGGTATCGTTCTTGCGGGTGGTGTGGGTTTATTTTCAATTGATAGCTATAGTTTAACGACATTTGGTAAAGATATTTACAGCGGCTTTGGCAATATGCAAGAAATCTTCTTACTATCAATGTTGATTGGTGGTGTGAGTGAATTAATGCGTCAACAGGGTGGTTTAGCATTTTTAACCCAGTTAATTAGCCGTGTGATTGGTAAATTCAGCTCAAAGCATAGTGCTTTAGAAAATTCTCGTGCCAGTGAATTAGGTATTGCGAGCTTAGTGAGCTTAACTAACTGTTGTACCGCTAATAATACTGTCGCAATCATTGTGTCAGGTGGTGTGGCGCGTGAGTTAGCGCAAGAGAATAATGTTACAGCCCGCCGCTCTGCAAGCTTATTGGATATCTTCTCGTGTGTGGTACAAGGTGTATTACCTTACGGTGCTCAAGCGCTATTATTAGGCTCGGTATTTAAATTATCGCCACTAGAAATCGTTTCTCATTCTTACTATTGTTTCTTTTTGGCCATTTCGGCTTTAATCGCGATTTTTATTCGCCGCTCAACGACTAAATTTGAGAAAGTCTTTTAATTAATAAATGATTATTTTTAGTTGTTGAATACCCACAATATTTGTTCAAAAAGCTCGACTATGGTCGAGCTTTTTTTATGTTTGTGATCAAGGGATTGTTTTTAATGTTGTAACGGTGATCTTGGTTGCAGAATTGTGACGTCAAACAAGTGTCGGCTTTTGATTCACCTACACTGAGCGCAATTATTTTGAAACGGTTATTGATTAAGAATATTTCATTAAGGTGGATAACATGAAGCAACGTTTATTTGCTAAGACAGCATTAACTGCAGCTCTTCTGGCTGTACTTTCTGGTTGTGCAACATCGACAGATGATACCTCACCGAAATGGAATGCAGATAAAACCTATCGTATTACTATTCTACATACCAATGATAACCATGGTCGCTTTTGGCAAAACCAAAATGGTGAATATGGTATGGCAGCACGAAAAACATTATTAGATAGCATTCGTGCAGAAGTAAAAGCTGAGGGGGGGACAACATTATTACTTTCTGGTGGTGATATTAATACTGGTGTGCCTGAGTCTGATTTGCAAGATGCCGAACCTGATTTTAAAGGTATGAATATGCTAGGTTACGATGCCATGGCATTAGGTAACCATGAGTTTGATAACCCACTTGAGGTATTACGTAAGCAGCAACAATGGGCTAATTTCCCAATGTTATCAGCCAATATTTACGATAAAAACACGGGTAAACGTTTATTTCAGCCATACCAAATTTTTGAGCAGCAAGGGATTAAAATTGCGGTTATCGGCTTAACCACTGAAGATACCGCCAAAATAGGTAACCCTGAATATATTGGTGCAATTGAGTTCCGCGATCCTAAATTAGAAGCAAAACAAGTGATTGCTGAATTAGAAGCCAATGAAAAGCCAGATGTGATTATTGCAGCAACCCATATGGGCCATTATGAAGATGGCCAGCGTGGCATTAATGCGCCTGGTGATGTGGCATTAGCGCGTTACATGCAAGCTGGCGATCTTGATATGATCGTCGGTGGACACTCGCAAGAACCCGTGTGTATGGAAGGACCAAATAAGAATAATAGTGATTTTAAACCTGGTGATAAGTGTACACCAGATCAACAAAATGGAACTTGGATAGTACAAGCCCATGAATGGGGTAAATATGTTGGTCGTGCTGATTTTGAATTCCAAAATGGTGAGTTAAATCTGGTTAGCTATGATCTGATTCCAGTCAACCTAAAGAAGAAAATTAAATTAGCTGATGGCAGCCAACAGCGAGTTTTTATTCAGAATGAGATTCAACAAAATCCAGAAGTATTGTCGTTTTTAACGCCTTATCAAGAAAAAGGCCAAGAGCAATTAACGGTTAAAATTGCAGAGTCTAACGGTAAGTTAGAAGGTGATCGTAATGTGGTACGTTTTCAGCAAACTAACTTAGGACGTTTAATTGCAGCTTCGCATATGGAACGCGCTAAAGCTGATTTTGCAGTGATGAACTCTGGCGGTGTACGTGATTCGATTAATGGTGGCAATATTACCTATAAAGATGTGTTAATTGTGCAGCCATTTGGCAACATCGTGACCTATATTGATATGTCAGGTAAAGAGATCCTTGACTATCTGAATGTGGTTGCAACCAAACCAATTGATTCCGGTGCTTATGCGCAGTTTTATGGTATTGCAATGACGGTTGCTGATGGCAAAGTGACTAATGTGAAAATTGGTGGTAAGCCATTAATGATGGACAAAACTTATCGCTTTACGGTGCCGAGTTTTAATGCTGCTGGTGGTGATGGTTATCCAAAAGTAAACAACCACCCTGGCTATGTAAATACAGGCTTTGTTGATGCTGAAGTGCTAAAAGAGTATTTGCAAACTAATAGTCCAATTGATGCCAATCGCTTTGCTCCAAAAGGTGAAATTAGCTATAAATAACCAGCCTGGCGACAGGGTTATTGTATTTGCGGCGCTGAATTTTCAGCGCCATTTTTTTTGTTCTTTTTTAAATATATCTCTCGGTATATAGTTCTGTTTTGGTAAACAGATGTGGTTAGCTTCTTTGTCTATGGTGGATATAAAGGGGAGCTAATTACAGCTGTTTGATTGACGCTATGTTGTAGAGATAAATGTAATGACACCAGCAATTAAATTAGCAAAAAAAAATAAGATTGAATTTCAAGTTCACCAATATGAACATGATCCAGCCAATAGTAACTTTGGTCATGAAGCCGCTGAAATTTTAGGCTTAGATCCCCATCGTGTGTTTAAGACATTATTATTTTCTCTAAATGGTGATCCTAAAAATTTAGCCGTTGCTGTAGTGCCTGTTGCGGGCATGCTCGATCTGAAAGCAGCTGCAAAAGCGGCTGGTGGAAAAAAAGCGGAGATGGCGGATCCAAAATTAGCCGAAAAAGTAACAGGTTATATTGTTGGCGGTATTAGCCCTCTTGGACAGAAAAAACGCTTACCAACCTTTATTGATAGTAGTGCTGAGCAATTTGAGACAATTTGCGTAAGTGCTGGACGCCGAGGTTTAGAAATAGAGCTTGCAGCGAAAGATTTAGCAACACTCACTAGCGCTAAGTTTGCAACGATTGCTAAACACGATTAATCAAGACAAAGATGTTTATATCGTCATTGATAAAAGGAGTTAACGATGACACTTAGCCTTTGGCTATCTTTATTAGCGATTTGTTTGTTAGGGGCAATGTCACCGGGACCTAGTTTAGCTGTTGTTGCTAAACACAGTTTATCGGGAGGGCGTTGGCATGGGATCGTCACCGCGTGGGCGCATGCTTGTGGGGTTGGGTTCTATGCTTTATTAACGTTACTTGGTCTAGCCGCAATATTGCATCAATCACCACTGCTATTTAGCAGTATAAGTTATGTGGGCGCAGGGTATTTAGCATATTTAGGGATAAATGCTTTGCGCTCTAAAGGTGGAGTGGCTGCAAAATTAGCACAAGGCCAAGCCTGCACATTATTGGAAGCAGCACGTGATGGGGTGATGATTTCCTTATTTAATCCGAAGTTAGCATTATTTTTCTTAGCGCTATTTAGTCAGTTTGTTGCTGCTGGTAATGAAGCATCATCAAAGGCGATCATTATTGCAACACCACTACTGGTGGATGGATTATGGTACACATTAATCGCATCTATTTTATCTTATCCAAAAGTGTTAATTACATTGAGAACCAAAGCACAATTGATCGATCGTTTATCTGGCGTCGTGTTACTTGGATTAGCGTGTCGAGTGGTGTGGTTAGCTTCGTGATAAAAAACGCATAAAAAAATAGCCGAACATTGTTCGGCTATTTTTTTATTCATTGGGTTGGCGTCTTTTTTTCCGTAACCAAATAGGGACAAAGGTATTAAGGAGCGTTGCTAATATAATCAATCCGACCCCAACCATTTTATTCCATGGCATTGGGTGGTTAAAAAACATAAATTGCCAGATAGCCGAGAAAATTAAATTAGTAAAAATAATCGGTGCTAATTGTGAGCCCGATTCTGCTAATTGATAAGCTTTAGCACGGAAAACTTGGGTATTAACCGTACATACCGCCATAAAGATTAATAGTAATAATAACGGATGCTGCCAACCCGTTAATGTATGCCATTCAACTGCGGTAGTAATTGGCGAGAACATTAAAAAAGGTATCAAAAAGACAGAAGCAACAATAAAGCTCCACGCACTCACACCGACAGGCGTCAGGTTACTTTTACTGGAACGGTACATTGCCACTTGTGAGCCAGCATTAAAAATACCACCGGCTAAGCCTAACAATAAACTGCCGCCAAACTTCATTTGTTCAAGATTACCAGCAATGAATAGTAATCCTGTAAAGGTAATGCCTAAATTAATAATAATAAGGCGTTTGATCGGTGTTTTAAAAAATATACGCTCTAAAATAGGGACAAATAAAGGACTAGTACCAAATAAAACAACCGCTTCAACAAGACTTAGGTATTTAATTGATGCAAGAAAACACAGTTGGCTACCTGTAATACAAATACCGCGAACAATTAAACCACTCCACGCTTGTTTATTGGGTTGTGACCACTTAGTGATCATCATTAACCAGAATGCAAGAATCGCTGGGAATAGCAAACGGAAAAAGCATAGCCATGCTGGGTCAAAACTGTGGGTTAGCCATTTAGCTACTAATCCTGTTACTGATAAGCTAAATGTAGACACTAGCATTAGCAGCATTGGACGTATTTCTGAATTCATTAGTAATCTCCTCGGGCGGCGACTCTACGTGAATTGTATGATAAATAAATTCAAAATATTTTAACCCTAGGATATATTTATCTTACCGTTTTCGTTATGGGTTTTATTTAGGGTGAATATTGTTATTTACCTTATCAATCAATCGCTTGCGATATATTCCCGAGGGTTATGTGGTTAGGCGTCACGATGATTTAAATGCCGATCACGTGTCTGCTGCTTTTTTTCGGCGCTCTTTTTGATCATAACGTAAAGAGCACCTGTGCCACCATGTTGGCGCTGAGCTGAATGGAAACACAGTACATCTGAAATTTGCTCAAGCCAGGTGGTGATATAACTTTTCATTAATGCTGGTGGATTGGTTCGCTCTCCTTTGCCATGAATGATCATAACAGTACGTATATCTAGTCGTTGGGCTTGCTTTAAAAAAGCCAATAGCTCATCTCGTGCTTGAGGTAATGTTTTTTTATGTAAATCTAACCGCGCATGAATATCATATTTACCTTGGCGCATTTTTTTAAAGACGGCTAATTGCACTCCATCACGCTTAAATTCAATCATGTCATCAGGCTTGACCATCTTGGCGTGATCCAGAGACAAATAATCGATATTACTATTAGCTAATGTTTGTGCCGCCAATCGTCGAGCAAGTTGTGCTTCTGAGACTTGGTGTTTTTGTTGAATTAAAACGGTATCTTGTTTTATTGGCGCAATATCAGCCATCATCTCTTTAAAAAGATCCAATTCATCATTAGACATAAAAGACTCACTATAATTAACTAATAATTTCAGTATACCTACGCGAAATAGAAACAAAAGCCAATAAATAGGAAACCGATACCGAGTCATAGATATTTAAGTTTGGCCAAGTATTGGGTATTGTTAATGCATTATCGTGTTTTATGTCATTAAGTTTTATGATTGTTATAGGAAGTTAATGTTTGATGATATTTTAATCGACATGCGCTACTGATAACCTATAAAAAAGGCCGTTTAATCAACAGATATTTTAGTTACAAAAAAAATACCGTATAGGGGTTGCTAAAATAAAAATGGCGAGTATTATAGCGACCTCAACAACGCATAGCGCGTTGAAATGTCGGTGAATAGCGCAGTTTAGTCGCGCATCTCTGATGTTAGGAATAGCGGACCAGAGGGTTGACCCTTCTAGCAGCGTTCCAGAAAAGAATTAAGTCGGTGAATAGCGCAGTTTGGTAGCGCATCTCTGATGTTAGGAATAGCGGACCAGAGGGTTGACCCTTCTAGCAGCGTTCCAGAAAAGAATTAAGTCGGTGAATAGCGCAGTTTGGTAGTGCATCTCTGATGTTAGGAATAGCGGACCAGAGGGTTGACCCTTCTAGCAGCGTTCCAGAAAAGAATTAGTCGGTGAATAGCGCAGTTTGGTAGCGCATCTGGTTTGGGACCAGAGGGTCGGGGGTTCGAATCCCTCTTCACCGACCACTATTTATATAATAGTGGTTAATTAAACCGTTATTATCAGAGAAGGTGTTAGTAGATAACACATCTCGAAAAGAATTAAATCGGTGAATAGCGCAGTTTGGTAGCGCATCTCTGATGTTAGGAATAGCGGACCAGAGGGTTGACCCTTCTAGCAGCGTTCCAGAAAAGAATTAGTCGGTGAATAGCGCAGTTTGGTAGCGCATCTCTGATGTTAGGAATAGCGGACCAGAGGGTTGACCTTTCTAGCAGCGTTCCAGAAAAGAATTAAGTCGGTGAATAGCGCAGTTTGGTAGCGCATCTGGTTTGGGACCAGAGGGTCGGGGGTTCGAATCCCTCTTCACCGACCACTTACAATGGTGGCTATAGCTCAGTTGGTAGAGTCCCGGATTGTGATTCCGGTTGTCGCGAGTTCAAGCCTCGTTAGCCACCCCATTATTCAGGTTATCTTTTTATTAGAGACCTTGGCCTTGTAAGCCTAAAGATTGTCGGTGAATAGCGCAGTTTGGTAGCGCATCTCTGATGTTAGGAATAGCGGACCAGAGGGTTGACCCTTCTATCAGCGTTCCAGAAAAAGAATTAAGTCGGTGAATAGCGCAGTTTGGTAGCGCATCTGGTTTGGGACCAGAGGGTCGGGGGTTCGAATCCCTCTTCACCGACCACTATTTAAAGTAGTGGTTTATTAAAACCAGTATTATCGTCGGTGAATAGCGCAGTTTAGTAGCGCATCTCTGATGTTAGGAATAGCGGACCAGAGGGTTGACCCTTCTAGCAGCGTTCCAGAAAAGAATTAGTCGGTGAATAGCGCAGTTT
>NZ_FYAK01000038.1 GCF_900185615.1 Photobacterium malacitanum | reverse complement strand
AATAGGTCAAATGACTTGTTGATGTCGTCTAGGCCCATGTTGAATGAGATGAAGTCATCAAGTTGGAATTCACCTGCCATGTAACGGTCAACGATACCTGGAAGCTCTGAACGGCCTTTAACGCCACCGAATGCAGAACCACGCCATACACGACCAGTCACTAGTTGGAATGGACGAGTAGAGATCTCTTGACCAGCACCAGCAACACCAATGATTACTGATTCGCCCCAACCTTTATGACAACACTCTAGTGCTGAACGCATAACATTAACGTTACCGATACACTCAAAAGAGTAATCTACGCCGCCATCAGTCATTTCAACAATCACTTCTTGAATTGGCTTGTCGTAGTTCATTGGGTTGATGCAATCTGTTGCACCTAGTTTACGAGCAAGGTCGAATTTGCTTTCGTTGATATCAATCGCAATGATACGGCTTGCTTTAGCCATAGTACCACCGATGATAGCAGCAAGACCGATACCGCCTAGACCAAAGACAGCGATAGTATTGCCTTCTTCAACTTTAGCTGTGTTAAGTACCGCACCCATACCGGTTGTTACACCACAACCTAGTAGACAAACTTCTTCAAGTGGCGCTTCTTTGCTGATTTTTGCTAAAGAAATTTCTGGAAGTACAGTGTACTCAGAGAAAGTAGAACAACCCATGTAATGGAAGATTGGCTGACCGTCTTTGTAGAAACGGGTTGTGCCGTCTGGCATTAGGCCTTTACCTTGAGTTTCACGTACTGCCTGACAAAGGTTAGTTTTGCCAGATAGGCAGTATTTACACTTGCCACACTCAGCTGTGTAAAGTGGGATTACGTGATCGCCAACTTCAACACTTGTTACGCCTTCACCAACCATTTCAACAATACCGCCACCTTCGTGACCAAGGATTGCAGGGAAGATACCTTCTGGATCGTCACCTGATAATGTAAATGCATCAGTGTGACATACGCCAGTTGCAACGATACGAACTAATACTTCGCCTGCACGTGGTAGCATTACATCAATTTCTTCAACAGAAAGAGGTTGTTTTGGACCCCATGCGATAGCAGCTTTTGATTTGATAAA
>NZ_FYAK01000022.1 GCF_900185615.1 Photobacterium malacitanum | reverse complement strand
ATGCGAAGTCTTTAGCAACACCACCGTACACTTTTGCAAGTGTAGTACAGATAGCAGCAGTTAGAGTTGTTTTACCGTGGTCAACGTGACCGATAGTACCAACGTTAACGTGCGGTTTATTACGTTCGAATTTTTCTTTAGACATGGATAGTCCCTCTGGGCACGGTATTTAGTGGCACTTCGACCACACAACCAAACATGGGTTTGTTGAGTATATAACAAATTGATAAATATTGACTGAAGAGTGGTGCTAATAGGCAGATTCGAACTGCCGGCCTCACCCTTACCAAGGGTGCGCTCTACCAACTGAGCTATATCAGCACACAAGAAGTGTGGAGCGGGCAGCGGGAATCGAACCCGCGTCATCAGCTTGGAAGGCTGAGGTAATAGCCATTATACGATGCCCGCAAAAACTTTTTTACTCGTAGCGCTATTTAACTATTTGAAAAATGGTGGTGGGAGAAGGATTCGAACCTTCGAAGGCAGTGCCGGCAGATTTACAATCTGCTCCCTTTGGCCACTCGGGAATCCCACCGAAATTCTTGAAACTGGTGCCGACTACCGGAGTCGAACTGGTGACCTACTGATTACAAGTCAGTTGCTCTACCTACTGAGCTAAGTCGGCTTAATTGATGCGCATTCTAGATAATGATGATTTTTGATGCAATAGCTTAGCGCCATTTTTTTATGCTTTTTTCATCAATTGTCGTAAATTTATCCATTATCGACATTTCGCATACAAAGCAAGCCCTTCAAGTACCAATTCTGAACGGTGGTTATAATTTTTAATATCGTCCAGCGGAAGATGCCTCACTCCCCCACCACACAGCACGACAACCGGTTCAATTGGTAATTTTTGACGCGCTTCTTTAAGGCCGTATTCAATCAAACCTATCAATGCAGCTCGACAACCATTTTTAAGCCCATCAGCAGTATTATCAGCCAATTGCAGACTATTACAATGCTCATGATCAGAAAACACCTTGGTGGTATTTTCTAATACCACCTTCATCATTAATTGATAGCCCGGTGCAATCCAGCCACCAAGGTGCTTTCCATCTCCGCCTAATACATCAAATGTTAATGCCGTACCAATATCAACCACCACTGTTGGGCGCTTAAATTGTTGATGGATAGCGACTAACGTTAACCAACGATCAACCCCTAAATATTGATATTCGTTATAGCCATTTTTAACCCCAAAATCCTTACGCATGGTTTTCACATGTAACACAGGTATATTTGACACCTGTGCAATACGCTGAATCGTATTATCAACCTCAACAGGACCAACACTAGCAAAAACAATCCGTTTGATTTTTTGTTCTAAAATAGGATCAAGCACTAACTCAAGTTTCTTACTTGGGTATTTACCAATTAATTCTACCTGACCATTTACGGATAATAGGGCAACCTTAACGTAAGTATTCCCCGCTTCAATTAATAATTGCATTAGCAACCTCTAAGGCTGATTTCACCACCAACATAAGCGGTAATACCATTGTCCGTTTCCAGTAATAACGCGCCTTGCTCATTAATACCACGAGCAATGCCTTCAACAACACGCTCACCAATAAGTAATTTTACAGGGCGGTTTAAAAAGTTATCAATTTTATTCCAGCGTTCAACAAAACCACAAAGACCAACCGCTTCATATTCAGTTAACGTTTGATGGATACGCTCAATTAATGTTGCCGCTAACACATTACGTGATGGTAACGGCGAACAAGCAGCACTTAAATTAGTCCATGCTTGATCTATCATATTCGTCGCCACCGTTGGCATCGCAATATTGAGTCCCATTCCAATCACTAAATGTGCAGCATCACCAGCCTTTCCCATCATCTCAACTAAAATACCAGCTAATTTTTGGTCATGACAATACAGATCATTGGGCCATTTGACACGAATATCTGGTGCACCAAATTGCTGTAAGGTTTCAGCGATCGCAACACCAACCACCAAACTTAATCCCATCGCCGCTGCAACACCAGCCTCTAAACGCCAATAAGTAGACAGATAAAGGTTGCTACCAAAAGGTGATTGCCATTGTCGACCTCGACGGCCACGACCAGCTTGTTGATACTCAGCGAGACAAACCGCCCCACTCGGCAATTGGCCGACTTGATCAAGCAAATACTGATTTGTCGAATCAATCACTGGAATTAATTCTAACTGTGGGCAACTGACCAATTCAGCTATACGTTGACTATCAAGTAATTCAATCGGCGCAGCTAAGCAATAACCTTTCCCTTGGACACTATATAAATCAAGTCCCCATTGCTGAATGATTTTAATTTGCTTCGCAATACCAGCACGTGACATTCCTAATGCCGCCCCTAACTGTTCACCTGAATGAAATTGACCATCCGCTAATAAACCAATCAGGGCTAAACGCGTTGAATGCTCTTTCATGATGCTAAAATCTCGCTCAAATGGGTTTCAGCACTCGCAGCCATAAATCGCACTTCATGCTCCAGAGCAACACCAAACTTTTCTACGACACGATCAACGATATATTGCGCTAAATTAACCACATCCTGTGCCGTCGCCGTACCAACATTGGTTAGTACTAATGCTTGCAATGGGTGCACTTTCGCCCCACCAATTTGATACCCTTTAAGGCCACACTGATCGATCAACCAACCAGCAGCTAACTTTACCTGTTGATCGTCAACACCATAACTAGGCATCGCAGGATGATCAACAAGCAGTTTATCTCGTAATACTTTGGAAATTATAGGATTTTTAAAAAAACTACCAGCGTTACCAATTTCTTTTGGATCTGGAAGTTTAGCTTTACGGACAGCACAAACAGTATCAAACACTTGTTGAATCGTTACTGTTGTCGCATCGAATTGATTTAAAGGTGCATACGCGATTTGGGGCTGCCATTGTTTTGGTAAGCACAAACCAACGGCAATAATAATATGGCCATCTTTTAATTGATGCTTAAAAATTGAGTCTCGATAACCAAACTCACAATCAGTTGATTCATAACGCCTAACGTCATTGGTATTAACGTCTAGGACATCAACGTATTGACACACATCTTTAAGTTCAATGCCATAAGCACCAATATTTTGAATAGGTGAGGAGCCAACACAACCAGGAATCAGGGCTAAATTTTCTAAACCACCAATATTATGTTTTACACACCAACTCACAAGTTGATGCCAATCCTCACCGCCGCCAACATGCAGATAATAACAGTCATCGGTTTCTGTTAAGGTAATGCCTTTAATTCTATTGAGAATAATCACACCTTGATAGTCCTCACAAAAAAGTAAATTACTTCCTTGCCCTACAACTAACTTAGGCATGTTATTAAACTTTGCATCGTGCCAAATATTAATAAAATCATCAATAGTTTCAGCTTCAATAATCTGCGTGGCTACAGCATCAATACCAAAGGTATGATAAGGCGCTAACCCATGATCAGGTAAAACTTTCATGTTAATTTAAGACCATATCTTTATACTATTAGGTCTATTTTACCCGATTCAATCTCACAACGCAGTGTTTTCCCATGAGCCCAATTAGCTATCAGCAGTTAAATCCAATTAGATTACCTATCATTAATAAACTCTATAAAGATTTTTATCCGGCAGGAAAAGCAAAACGTGATGAAATCCTATGGGTTGGCGAGTCGCAACAAGGTGTTATCTGTTGCGTTCGGTTTAAATTTATCGGTGAGTTGCAGCTATTAACAGGCATGTTAGTTAAACCAGAGTACAGACATCAAAAGATAGCGACTCAACTACTTCAACACGCCATACCACAAATACAACAAAAGCCATGTTATTGCTTTGCATTTAAAGAGCTTGAAGCACTTTACCAACGAGCTGGATTTATCACTCTGCAACCACAGCAATTACCCCATGATTTACAGCTACGATTTGAACGTTATTGCCATAGCGGAAAAAAGCTAATAGCAATGCACTATAACGCTTAGAGATTGTTATAAATTCGTGAGACGATCATATATCTAGGAATGAGATAGGTTGACTTAGCACTTTTTCTGATATAATTCGTTTCTTAACTCAAATTTATCTTCTTAATAGATCGTGTAAACGAGGCGATAATGGATTCAGCTATTGCTAATAGGCAGTATATAGATCAACTGCCGTGTATTGCGCACAAGCCCGAAAATTTAGAGACTCTTTTTGACGCGAGCTCTTTCAGAAAGCGCTTATACCAAGAAATTGATTCAGCACAGCAGCGCATTTATATCGTTGCTCTTTATCTACAAGATGATGAGGCTGGTCGCGGCATATTAACGGCGCTATACGAAGCAAAGCAACGCAATCCAGCATTAGACATAAAAGTCTTTGTTGATTGGCATCGTGCTCAACGCGGCCTTATTGGCGCAAGTCAATCAGATGGTAATGCTGCCTTATACCGTGAATATGCAGAAAAATACCAGTTCCCAATCGAAGTTTTAGGTGTACCAGTACGTAATCGTGAAGTCTTTGGTGTTTTACACTTAAAAGGCTTCGTCATAGATAACACTGTTATCTATAGCGGTGCGAGCCTTAATGATGTCTATTTAGCCCAACATGACCGTTATCGTTATGATCGTTACCATGTCATCAAGAACAGCAAACTTGCTGATAGCATGGCAACATTTATTACCGAAACGTTAGTCGAAAGTGATGCCGTTAATTGTTTAAACCAAGCTGAGCGTCCCGATACAAAATCGTTAAAAAGTGCAATTAAGGACCTTCGCGCTGAGTTACAGCAAGCTAGCTATCACTACACAGCAGAATCAATTGCAACCGATGAGGTTGGACTGACACCGCTAATAGGTTTAGGCAAACGTCGCAACCAACTTAACCAAGAAATTTGTGCGTTGATTGCAAGTTCACAGCATGAATTAACCATATGTACACCCTATTTCAACTTTCCACGTGGCGTTAGTAAAGAAGTCATTAAAGCATTAAAGCGTGGTGTTAAAATTACAATCGTTGTAGGTGATAAAACCGCGAATGATTTCTATATTCCGCCATCAGAGCCTTTTAAAACGATTGCTGGCTTACCTTACCTATATGAAGTAAATCTACGTAATTTTGCAAAGAATAACGAGGCTGCAATTGCTAGTCGTCAATTAGCAATTCATTTATGGAAACACGACAATAATAGCTTTCACCTCAAAGGTATTTGGGTTGATAATCAATATATGTTGATTACGGGTAATAATTTAAACCCTCGTGCATGGAAACTTGATTTAGAGAATGCCATTCTAATTCATGACAAAAATCAACTCCTAGCACAGCAAACTCAAAAAGAAATTGATTGTATCCTTACCCATACCACTTTAATTGGTAGCTACAAACAGATCGAAAAAATTGATAGCTATCCGCTTCAAGTAAAGAAATTAATTAAGCGAATTCGCCGCGTCAAAGCAGACCATATCCTTAATCAAATTCTATAGTATCTATCGACTGCGCAGCAATATGTTATTATTGCTGCGCTATCCATTCTCAAATCTACTCCTAAATCGATAACTAGCCTTCTATCGTCTATTCATCACCAATCTCACACACGACTAAATCATCATCTATGATATCAAGTAAGCTAAACTACGACACAATGGCTACCATTTCCCACAGATGGAAAAACTAAAGTATTAGATTCAAGTTTCTTAGATGAATATGAAGAAGATAAACTTGCCAATAAATAACGATCTCCATGATGGAAACAATACTCAATCATGTTGGGATCATTATTGTTCCTATTGGCTACTATTTTCACAGTGTCTATTCTTGACCATTGTATACAAACGTAAAAAAGCCCTAATCGAAAGATTAGGGCTTTTCTGTATGAATAACTACTCTGCAGTGCCTATTCAGTATAATATTACTTTTATACAGACGAAAAAAAACCTGAATCTTTCGATTCAGGTTTCTTAAATGAATGGCGGAGCGGACGGGACTCGAACCCGCGACCCCCGGCGTGACAGGCCGGTATTCTAACCAACTGAACTACCGCTCCACACGGAGATAAAACTTTCGTTTTATCCGATATTCGTAGTTCAAAACGAATATCTAAATTTGAAGCCTGGCGATGTCCTACTCTCACATGGGGAGACCCCACACTACCATCGGCGCTATTACGTTTCACTGCTGAGTTCGGCATGGGATCAGGTGGGTCCATAACGCTATGGTCGCCAAGCAAATTCGGTTTATTTATCGCCTTTAGGCAATAAATAGCAATCTGGGAAAATCTAACTAGTTGTTCTCAACACGTCATTCAAGTGTTTGTAGAGTCCGTCTCTTCTCGTTTGAGAAGAAAAACCCCTTGGGTGTTGTATGGTTAAGCCTCACGGGCAATTAGTATCAGTTAGCTCAATGCCTCGCAGCACTTACACACCTGACCTATCAACGTTGTAGTCTTCAACAACCCTTTAGA
>NZ_FYAK01000047.1 GCF_900185615.1 Photobacterium malacitanum | reverse complement strand
TATGAACATTGTCCCGTTCGTCTAGAGGCCTAGGACACCGCCCTTTCACGGCGGTAACAGGGGTTCGACTCCCCTACGGGACGCCAATGGGTCGTTAGCTCAGTTGGTAGAGCAGTTGACTTTTAATCAATTGGTCGCAGGTTCGAATCCTGCACGACCCACCATTCTTTCTCACGAAGGAATTAAAACTATCGTGGGCGATTAGCTCAGTTGGGAGAGCACCTCCCTTACAAGGAGGGGGTCACTGGTTCGAGCCCGGTATCGCCCACCACTCTCTAAGAATTTTCTGCACGGAATCGCAGATTTAATGAAGAATACCTTTATTAAGTCCGCATTGTTGTCGCTGAAAATCATTAGAAAGTGGTTATCGTTAGATAATTGCATGCTCTTTAACAATCTGGAAAGCTGACTAGTAAGTTCAATCGATAGATTGATTTTAAAAATGTTTTTATTCTCTGAATAAAAACGAGTTCTCAAAACATACACATTCAAGTGTCTGTGTTTGCTTTCACTTTTTAAAGTGAAGACAAATAAATGAGTCCGGCGAAAAACCAATGTTTAATATTTTCTTGATCGAAATGTTA